>NZ_JBFBDY010000181.1:0-12058 GCF_040683475.1 Kitasatospora sp. NPDC093558
TTCGGCCAGGGTGACCAGGAGGCCGGGCAGAACGCGAAGACGAACATGACGGCGGCGCGGTTCGACGCGGCGCGGTTCGGCGCGCGCTGAGCGGAGCTCGACGACCGGAGTCGGTCGGCTCGTTCGTGCAGGACATTCAGGATTTCAACGGGGAGTGTGATCAGTCATGGCCGGTGGCGGGGGTACGGACCGTCGTTCGTACGACCACGGTGCTTCGACCGAGGCGCAGCGCAACATCCAGGGCGTGATCGGCCAGCTGGAGCAGGTGATGGCCGCGCGTGACGCGCAGGTGAAGGCCGTCATGGGCGACTTCCAGGCGGACGGCGTGTCGGAGGAGTACCACGCCAAGGAGATGCGCTGGAAGAACGCCTCGCAGGAGGTGCGCAACATCATCGCGCTGCTGCGCAAGACGCTGGAGCAGAACGACGGCACTGCGCAGCAGACCGTCGCGCGGGCCAAGACCGCCGTCGACAACATCGGCTGACGCGAGCCGATCCACTAGGCACGGACAACGGGGGAGCTCGACATGGCGGGTGCGGGTGACTGGGATATCCAGCCGCAGGGCGTCCAGGGCCAGTTGAAGATCGTCGGCGACAACGCCGGCCATCTGTCGACGGCGCTGAACGACCTGGTCACGAACATGCAGGCGGCGGCACAGGCCGCCGGCACGGCGGTGCCGGGTTCGGCGGCGATGGTCAACATCCAGGGCCCGGTGCCGGTCGGCGCCGCCCCGTTGTCGCACAAGGCGATGGGCCCCGTCGCGGCGGCCCTCTCGCAGTACCTGGAAGGCCGGCAGGCCGAGTTGAAGTCGATGTCGGAGCGCATCGAGGCCTGCCTGACCGGCACGGTCAAGGCCGTCAACGAGTACATCGCCGGTGACCTGACCGCCGCGAAGAACGCCCAGGACGCGGCGAAGTCCGTGAACCTCCAGGCGCTCGGCATCCAGCCGGAGGACAAGACCAAGTGAGCGACGAAAACCCGGTGAATCCGGCCGAGGTGCCGGTTTTCACGGGCGATCTGCCGACCCTGGACGAGAAGGTGAAGGCGATCTCGACGGGCGGGGCGGCGATCGCCTCGGCCGCCGGGGAGGTGCACACCAGCTTCGGGGGGCTGAGCGCGTTCTACAAGGCGCCCGAGGCCGACCAGCTGTTCGCGACGACGAAGCCGGTGTCCGACCTGGGGCTGAAGCTGAGCCAGGACATCTGCACGATCAGCGGCGCCCTGGGGCAGTACTCGAGGGACGCCAAGCCGATCGCGGACCGGCTCACGACCCTCCATGACCAGGCCGTGACGTTCAAGGCGATGGCCGACAAGGACCACGACTGGCGCCAGGACCAGGACCTGGTCGACGAGAACAACAAGCGGCGCAACGACATCGCGGACGCCTGGACGCAGTTCCAGGGCATCGAGCGGGACGCCTACGCCAAGATCGTCGCCCTGGTCGGCGGCAAGCCGCTGCGCGTCAACGACGGCTCCAAAGCCGACGACATGTACGGCTACAACGCCAAGGACCTCAAGGACTCCAAGGACCTGCCCTGGGGCAGCGCCGTCGACCGGGACATTCCCTGGTACGACCTGCCGGACCAGATCATCGAGTTCGGCAAGGGCGTCATCGTCGACGGCATCTGGGGCACCATCAAGGGCCTGGGCACCCTGGTGGGCTTCGGCGGCTGGGAGGCCTTCAAGCAGTCCTGGACCGGACTCGCCAAGCTCGCCACCGGTCTGGCCATCAGCGCCATGCCCATCGTCGGCCCGATGTTCCTCGCCGTCCCGGACAAGAACCTCCCCTCCTGGCTGCGCGAGTCGCGCACCGCGATGAAGGAGACCGGCAAGGCGCTCCTGGCGTGGGACCAGTGGGGCTCCAACCCGTCCCGCGCGGCCGGCGCCGTCACGTTCAACGTGCTGACGACCGTGTTCACCGGCGGCGAGGGCGCCGCGGCCGAGGGCGCGGGCAAGGCGGGCGCGCTCTCCAAGACGCTGTCCGTGGCCGGCAAGGTCGGCAAGGCCATCGACCCGATGACGTACGTCTTCAAGGGCGCGGGCTTCGGTATCTCGAAGGTCAGCGACGTCGTCAAGGGCCTCAAGGGCATCACCGACTTCAAGATGCCCAGCATCAACCTCGACAAGGCGGTCTCCCTCCCGGAAGGAGCCATCAAGCTCCCCGACGGCTCGTTCAAACTCCCGCCCGGCACCGCGATACCCGAGGGCGCGATCAAGGGCGCGAACGACACCATCAAGCTGCCCGCGGGCACCAAGGAACTCCCGCCCGGCACCGTCAAGTTCGAGCACGGCGGCAAGGTCGAGTACGTGGACCCGCACGGCAACGTGTACGACCACGACGGCAACATCCACCCCGGCGAGCAGGCCCCGAAGGAGACCGTTCCCGGCGACCACAACGGCGACCACCCCGGTAGCACCTCCGACCACCCGGTCAAGCCGAACGGCCCCGACCCGCTCAGCACCCCGGCCAAGGCCAAGGTCCCCGAGATGGCGGGCGTCGGCGGCCGCGACGGCATCAAGCTCGGCTCGGACCTCTCCGACCCGTTCAAGGTGCCGGACCACGTGCCGGACCACTTCCCGGATCGCGTGCCGGACCACGTTCCCGAGCACATACCGGACCACGTGCCCGACCACACCCCCGGCGGCCACGCCCCGGAGGGCCCCAACGCGAGCCACGAGCCCCCGGGCGGCCACAACGACGGCCCGGGCGGGCACAACGACGGCCCGGGCCACGACGGCACCGGCGGGCACGACGGCACCGGCGACCACACGGGCGGCCACGACGGCGGCTCCGGCACGGGCGGCCACGACGGCGGCTCGGGCGACCACACCGGCGGCGGCCACGACGGCGGCTCGGGTCCCGGCACGGGCGGACACCCCTCCTCGGATGAGCCGTTGGGCAACCGCCCCGACGGTTCGTGGGAGGGCGAGAAGGGCCTCAAGCTCAACCCCGAGGCCAACGCCGCCGCCGACAAGTTCATGCACGACTCCGCCGCCCACGAGCCCCGGGTCACCGAGGCCGTCCAGCAGGTCGCGGGCAAGGTCGACAACGGCAAGCTCATCGGCCTGGAGTACCGCCTCAAGGGCGAGGACTCCCTCAAGCGCAAGCTCGCCACCGACATGGGCTCCAACGCGCTGCTCAAGCCCGAGGACGTCCTCGCCGAGATCAAGGACTCCGTCCGCTACACCATCGAAGTCCCCGCCCACGACTACGCCCACGGCGTTCAGCAGGCCGTCGAGGACCTCCAGAAGCGCGGCTTCGAGAACATCACCTTCAAGAACACCTGGGGCTCCGCCGGCTACAAGGGCATCAACTCGACCTGGCGCGACGCCGTCACCGGCCAGAAGTTCGAGCTGCAGTTCCACACGCCCGACAGCTTCACCGCCAAGATGGACGGCCACGTCCTCTATGAGAAGGAACGCCTCCCCGGCCTCACCCCCCACGAGCTCGATGCCATCAAGGCCGAACAGGCCGACCTCTTCGGCAAGGTCCACGTCCCCGAGGGCGCCGCCGACATCAAGCTCCCCACCCACGACCCGATCCACGAGATTCCGACCACCCCCCACGAGCCCCACGGCACGGGCCACAGCCCCGGCACCGACCACCCCAGGCCCGACGGAGGCCACACCCCGGGCGGATCGGACCACCCCACCGGCGGGCACGACGGCCCAACTGGCGGCGACCACGGCAATGGTGGGGAGCACACCCCCGGCGAGCACACCGGCGGTGATCACCCGACCGCCGACGGCCACGACGGGACGCCCTCGCACGGCCACGACACGCCCGGGGACCCCCTTGCCAACCACGGACCGGACGGCAACCAGAACTGGGGGACGCACAACGGTCAGCCGGTCACCTATGCTCAGGAGCCCGACATCGCTGGCGTGCGGGCCTATGAGCGAATCCGCGCGGCAACCGATGACGTGCCGAAAATCGCGAAGAACACCGGCTTCGACCAGTCCGTCATCCAGACGGCCAAGGACAACCTGTTCCTGACCACGCACGATGTCGAAGCTGGCGCCTACAAGACCGTGCGCAACGCCTACTTCACACCCGACGAACATATCGCTGATCTGTGGACGAAGGCGGAAAACGGCAAGCTCACAACAGTGGAAGCCGAGCAATTCCGCGGGCTCCTGGCCCACGAGTATGTAGAGAACAAACTCATGGTGGAAGCCCGAATGCCGTTTGCGTCGGACCACCCGGCCTACTGGGATCCGGAGCGGATGACCTTGGACCCCGAGCATTTCGGTGCGCACGACGTCGCGCCACTGGGGTTCCACCGGGGGCCGATCGACGTGACTGGCTCACTCAAGCTCTGGCCGAAGCTCGGACTCACTCCCCCTGACGTCCCGATCGCCAAGGACCTCTCTAACCTGGATGTAGTGGTAGAAGCAGCGAGAAAGGGACTGGGTCTGTGACGCAGAGCAACCTGGCACGGTCGACGCTTGAGCGTCTCACTGCTGTCGACTGGGGGGACGAGGATACGGCCTTCGCTCATGCAGTTTCGCGTTCGCGCCTGTTCCGCGAGTACCTCCGCCGATCGGCGCTCTGGGCCCAGGTCTACCAGGCCACCCGGGACTGGCCAATCGTCGATCTCGCCGCGTACATCGACCGCACCGTCCAGGTCGACGCGGAGCTCGCCGACCAGCTCGACCAACTCATGGACGCCGAAGTGGGCAACGTACGGGTAAAGGCCCTGTGCCGCGCCGCATTGCGCTGGGCGACTCTGCTGGACAGCTCGACAGTACGGCTTCCCAAGCTGGACGACCCTTTCGAGCCGCTGCTCGTGATGTTCGAGCGGGGCGGCTGGTGCGGTCTGGTCATCGAGAACAGGGTCGCCGACTTCTCGATCGTGCGTGTCCCCCTCGGGAAGTGGCAGGACCACCTGCACACGGAACCGGTCATCTCGCTCGAACAGTCCGTGCTCGACGCCATCGATGCTCAGGCTGCGGCCTTGGACAAAGCGCAAGCTGCGGCCTTGGATACCCCGGTCACGTACTACGCGATGTTCAGCGGAAAATTCACGCGGGAGAACCCCCACGGGGTCATGCGCCGCCGCGTTGTCGACGGCATCGACGTCGACGAGGCCTTCACTCGCGATCTCCGCTGGGAACCGACCGAATATCTCCGCCTGTACTACCTCGGCCACAACGACATCGACCACGCCGAAATCACCAGGGCCGAGGTCGACGCCTTCATCGAACGTGTCAAGCAGATGCTCGGCACCCCACCCCAGGAGAGCTGACCTCCAGGACTCATGGACGCCCGATGGCCCGACCACCATTCCGGCGGTCGGGCCATCGGATTCGTACGCTCACACCGGAGGTGGCACCGTGATCGCCAGTACGCCGGTCGCCCGTTGGACCTGGGGCGACTACATCGAGGGCGAGGACCAGATCCTCCGCTGCCTCACCGATCTCCTGGCCGCGAAGGCCGTCCTGGCCGCTCACCGGCTGGTGGTCGGCGAGCCCCGGATCCGTCTCACGGTCTCGGAGTCCGGCAAGCCGCGCGAGACGCTGTACGAGGGCGAGCTCCCCGCGAACGGCACCGCCGAGGAATTGGCGGCCGAGGTCCGCGCCGCCATGCGCCCCGGCCCCATCGGCTCCGCCGGCACCACGATCGTCACGACCGGCATGGTGCTCGGCCCAGAAGGAGAGGTCCGCACGGAGGGCCTGTTCCTGCTGTCGACGTCCACGTACACGGACTTCGCCGCCGTGGCGCTGATGACGTACTCCGACGCCTGGATGCCCTTCGACCTCAGGGGCCGACCCCAGCCCGCCGTGCACGAGGCGAACGCACCCCGGCTCGCGGCCGCCCTAGCCGAGCTCACCGATGCCCTGGGCTCCGAGATGGACCCGGAGGACCCGACCTACTTCGGCACACCGACAGCAACAGGCGTCAACCCGCATTTCGACCGGGCCGGGGTCCCGTCCGACACGTGGTCTCGCTTCGAACTGCTCCGCCGGTACGGGTCCTTCACCCACGCACCCGGCTTCGGGCACAGCGACTACCGCCGTACGGTGGACGGTGACGTGCGGTACGTCCCGATCGCCGACGATCACGGCACCCTCGGCTACCTCTGGGCCTCCGACGCCGAGGACGGCGCGAGCTTCGAACCCGTCGACGTCGACGACGAGGAGCGCTACCGGGCTGCCCACGCCTGGCTGGGCCGCCTGCGTTCTGCCCACCACCGCAAGCTGTCCCCTACGCAGGCCCTCACCGAACTGACCGGCCGCTCACCGGAGAACACCGAAGGCCCGGTCGCCCTGGCGACACTGCGCAGGCTCGCCGCGTGGTCCTCGAAGAGCCTGCCCGTGGACCAGGAAGCCGCGGCCCGACTCAGCGCCTGGGTGACGGCAGTCGGCCGCGAGCCGCTGAGGGCCACCGGCCTCGACCTTCGTGGCGCCGACCTCTCCGATGGAGACCTCGAGGACGCACGGCTCGCGCAGGCCGTGCTCGCCGGCGTCTCCCTGGCCGGCGCGGGGCTCTGGAACGCCCGCCTGGAGAAGTCCGACCTGACCGGCGCGAACCTCACCGGCGCCGTCCTGGTCGGGGCCACCCTGGACCTGGCCACCCTGCGGTCCGCCTGCCTGGACCGCGCCAGCCTGACCTCGGCCTCCCTGATCGACGTCGACGCCACCGCCACGTCCTTCCGCCGCGCCGACCTCACCAACACCACGCTCCTCCAAGTCGACCTGCGCGGCGCCGACCTCACCGACGCGGTCGTGGCGAACACCTCGTTCACCGTCCACGTCGACGACCACACCGTGCTCCGTGGCCTGTCCGGCACGCTCTTCGGCCCCGTGACCGTCGTCACCGGAGACTCTGAGCAGGAACTCGACGGCGTCGCCCTCCAACGCTGGCTCACCGACCAGGGCGCCGACGTCGAAGTCCTCAGCGGCTTCCTCTACTACGCGCTGTTCAACGAAACGTGCTCGCGAGAAGACCCCTTTGGGCTCGTTCGCCAGAGCACCGCCGACGGCATCGACGTCGACGAGGCCTTCACCCGCAACCTCCGCTGGGAGCCGACCGAATACCTCCGCCGGTACTACCTCGGCCACAACGACACCGACCACGCCGAGATCACCCGGGCCGAAGCCGAGGCCTTCATCGCACGCGTCAAGCAGACCCTGGGAGAGCGCGATCGAGCCCGTTCGATGCTCGACCGTCTCACCGCTGTCGACTGGCGGGACGAGGACGCCGCCTACGCCCACGCCGCTTCGCGCTCACGCCTGTTCCGCGAGTACCTCCGCCGCTCGGCCCTCTGGGCGCAGGCGTACCAGCCCGGCCAGGACTGGCCCTTCGTCGATCTCGCCGCGCACGTCGACCCCACCGTCCAGGTCGACGCGGAACTCGCCGAACAGCTCGATGCGTTCCTCGAAGCCAACGTCGGATTCGTCAAGGCGAAGGCCCTGTGCCGGGCCGCCTTGCGCTGGGCCGCCCTGCTCGACGGCTCGACGGTCCACCTACCCGAGCTGGCCGACCCTTTCGAGCCGCTGCTCCGGATGTTCGAGCGGGGCGGCTGGTGCGGTCTGGTCATCGAGAACCGGGTCGCCGACTTCTTCACGCTGCGCGTCCCGTTCGGCAGATGGCAGGACCACCTCGGCAGCGATCTCCGGGTCGAATGAGCCGGATGGCCCGACCGCCGTTCCGGCGGTCGGGCCATCCGGCCTTCTGCGGTTCGAGGCCTACGTCGGGAATTCCCCGCACCAATTGCGGCCGATGAGGGCCTTGGGCAGGTACTCGGACTCGACCTCGATCGGGAAGCCCGCGTCGTGGGCGAAGCAGGCCATCGCGAGCGGGGCGATCGCGACGGCGCCGGCGAGTTGGGTCTCCCGGCTCTCGTCGCTCCAGTACCGCTTGTGCCATTCGACGGCGTTGGTGAGCGCCCGGCCGAAGCCTTCGCGGTCGTCGCGCAGGATGCGGTGGAGCATTTCCATCGGCGGGTAGATCAAGTGCTGGACGGGCACCGGGTCGGTGACGGTCTCCGGGGCCGTCGCGTTGATCGCCGCGACCAGCTTGTCGCCGAGGCCGGCGCCGGCCTGCCAGTAGGTCTGGAGCGTGTCGATCCAGAGGTAGTAGTACTCCGGGAAGGCCGAACCGTTCTCCCGCAGCAGGGACATCGGCACGTTGCACAGCGCCGTGAGCCTGTCCCGCTCCCGGCACGCAGCCGCCAGGTAGAAGGCGGTGAGCCAGGTGCCGGGGTTCACGTGCCGATAGGCACCGGTCGCCGGGAACGTGCGGTCCTTGTGCGCGATGCGGCACACCACGTGGTCCTCGGTGGTGGTCGCGGTGGCGAACACGGCGGAGCCGACCTGCATGGCGGTCACCCAGGCGTCCCAGGTGGGGAAGATCGATGCCTGGGGGTCCAGAAGACTTCGGCCGCCGGCGATCCGGAGCGCGGTGCCCAGGACGTCGCCCAGCAGGGCGCCGTTCGTCTCGGCCTTCTCCAGCCTCCGCTCGACGTCCTCCTGGAGCATGGCGAGGCCCGCTTCCGCGTTCCCCGTGACGGGAAAGGGGTGGCGGCTGATGATCGAGGCCAACGCGATCTCCTTCTCCTTCGGCCTACTTGAACAGCTTGAAGTATTTGAGGTCGGCGCCAGCATACTTAGCGGTGCCGGCAGTATCGCGAGCCTGGACGAGGACGTACTGCAAGGTCTTGTTCTCGATGGCGTCCTTGATCTTCTGGGCGTACTCCCCGTCCTTGAGCGATCCCATGGCGGCGCGCTCTTCCATGTCGGCCACGATCGTGTGGACGTACTCGATGGTCCCCTGCTGCACCTTCGTGGGCACCTGGAAGTAATCGCCGTTGCTGTGGCGCCAGAGCAACTGACCGTTGGGGGCCTTCGCCTCGACGATCAGCAGGTTCCCGTCCTTGTCCATCCAGAGCTGGTCGAACCTCTTCGAGCCGTTGGGCGTGTCGGGGAGGTCCGTCATCTCCTCGAATCCCTTCTGCTTGAACTCGTCCAGCTGAAGCATGTGCTGGCGTGCGGCTTCCTCGCCGAGGGTCTCGGAGACACCGCTGTTGGGGGCGATGCCGTCGTCGACCGTGGCGTAGAAGTGCTCCTCGGCCTTGGCCACGGCTGCCGCGTTCTCCGGGCTCGCGTCGTGCTCGAAAGCGTCCTTGGCCTTCTCCAGGTCCATCCACGCCTCGCGGCCGCTCGCGACCTTGTCGAGACCGTCGAGCTTGCCCGCCGGAACGGTGTCGAGCCCTCCCGGGATGGGTTCGTGGGGCGTTTCGAGGTGGTACTCCCTCGGGTTCGCGTGCAGCATGTCGTCGGCGGCGATCCAGCCGTCCGAGGTCTCCTTGAGGATCGGCAGCATCTGGCCGTCGACCAGCTCGGTGGCGCTGTTCCGGGCGCCGTGGAAGTACTTGTCGTAGTGCTCCGCGCGCCAGGCCGGGTTCTCGTTGGCCAACCGGACGTGCTCGCGGGTGACGGCGGCCTTCTCCTCCGGGGTCCGGTCGTCGTACGGCTTCTCGCGGGCGGCCTCGTACTCGGCGCGCTGCGCGGCGCGCTCCGCGTCGGTGGTGCCGGGGTGGGTGCCGTCGTGGCCACCGGTGCCGTCGTGGCCACCCGTCGAGCCGCCGTCGTGCCCGCCCGTACCGTCATGACCGCCCGTGCCATCGTGGCCACCCGTCGAGCCGCCGTCGTGCCCGCCCGTACCGTCGTGACCACCCGCGCCGTCGTGCCCACCCGTCGAGCCGCCGTCGTGGCCACCCGTACCGTCGTGACCGCCCGTGCCGTCGTGGCCACCCGTCGAGCCGCCGTCGTGCCCGCCCGGCGTCGGGGTGTCGTGCCCACCCGTGCCCGGGTGACCGTCGTGGCCGCCGCCCGACGGGTTGAGGTCGTTGCGGGGGCCCTCGGGGGCGTGGCCGCCGGGGCCGTAGTCCGGGGCGTGGCCGCCGGGGGTGAGGTCATGGCCGCCACCCGGGACGTGCTCCGTGGCGCCCGCCGGCACGTGCTCCGGGACGTGGTCGGGCACGTGCAGCGGCGCGGACACGTCCGAGCTCAGCTTCACGACCCCGTCGCGCCCGCCGACCCCCACCAGCTCGGGGACCTTGACCTGCGCCGGGACGGGGCTGTGGGGCTTGACCGGGTCGTGGTTCGCGCCGGTGTGGTCGCCGCCGTCCTTGGGGGCTTCGTCGCCGTGCTGGCGGAGGTTGCCGGCCTCGTCGTAGACGTTGCCGTGCGGGTCCATGAACTCGACCTTGCCGCCGTGCTCCAACTTGACGGTGCCGGCCGGGAATTCGATGGTCTTCGCGGGCAGCTTGATCCCGCCGTCGGCGGTCCTGATCGCGCCTTCGGGGATCGCGGTGCCGGGCGGGAGTTTGAAGGAGCCGTCGGGGAGCTTGATGGCTCCTTCGGGGAGGGAGACGGCCTTGTCGAGGTTGATGCTGGGCATCTTGAAGTCGGTGATGCCCTTGAGGCCCTTGACGACGTCGCTGACCTTCGAGATACCGAAGCCCGCGCCCTTGAAGACGTACGTCATCGGGTCGATGACCTTGCCGACCTTGCCGGCCACGGACAGCGTCTTGGAGAGCGCGCCCGCCTTGCCCGCGCCCTCGGCCGCGGCGCCCTCGCCGCCGGTGAACACGGTCGTCAGCACGTTGAACGTGACGGCGCCGGCCGCGCGCGACGGGTTGGAGCCCCACTGGTCCCACGCCAGCAGCGCCTTGCCGGTCTCCTTCATCGCGGTGCGCGACTCGCGCAGCCACGAGGGCAGGTTCTTGTCGGGGACGGCGAGGAACATCGGGCCGACGATGGGCATGGCGGTGATGGCCAGACCGGTGGCGAGCTTGGCGAGTCCGGTCCAGGACTGCTTGAAGGCCTCCCAGCCGCCGAAGCCCACCAGGGTGCCCAGGCCCTTGATGGTGCCCCAGATGCCGTCGACGATGACGCCCTTGCCGAACTCGATCACCTGGTCCGGCAGGTCCCACCACGGGATGTCCCGGTCCACGGCGCTGCCCCAGGGCAGGTCCTTGGAGTCCTTGAGGTCCTTGGCGTTGTAGCCGTACATGTCGTCGGCTTTGGAGCCGTCGTTGACGCGCAGCGGCTTGCCGCCGACCAGGGCGACGATCTTGGCGTAGGCGTCCCGCTCGACGCCCTGGAACTGCGTCCAGGCGTCCGCGATGTCGTTGCGCCGGTTGTTGTTCTCGTCGACCTTGTCCTGGTCCTGGCGCCAGTCGTGGTTGCCGTCGGCCATCGCCTTGAACGTGACGGCCTGGTCATGGAGGGTCTTGAGCCGGTCCGCGATCGGCTTGGCGTCCTTGGAGTACTGCCCCAGGGCGCCGCTGATCGTGCAGATGTCCTGGCTCAGCTTCAGCCCGAGATCGGACACCGGCTTCGTCGTCGCGAACAGCTGCTCGGCCTCGGGCGCCTTGTAGAACGCGCTCAGCCCCCCGAAGCTGGTGTGCACGTCCCCGGCGGCCGAGGCGATCGCCGCCCCGCCCGTCGAGATCGCCTTCACCTTCTCGTCCAGGGTCGCCAGATCGCCCGTGAAGACCGGTACTTCCCCCGGGTTCACCGGGTTTTCGTCGCTCACGTCCTACCCCCGTGCCGAGCGTGTGTCAGCCGATGTTGTCGACGGCGGTCTTGGCCCGCGCGACGGTCTGCTGTGCGGTGCCGTCGTTCTGCTCCAGCGTCTTGCGCAGCAGCGCGATGATGTTGCGCACCTCCTGCGAGGCGTTCTTCCAGCGCATTTCCTTGGCGTGGTACTCCTCCGACACGCCGTCCGCCTGGAAGTCGCCCATGACGGCCTTCACCTGCGCGTCACGCGCGGTCATCACCTGCTCCAGCTGGCCGATCACGCCCTGGATGTTGCGCTGCGCCTCGGTCGAAGCACCGTGGTCGTAGGAACGACGGTCCGAACCCCCGCCACCGGCCATGACAGATCACACTCCCCGTTGAAAACCCGAAAGTCCTGCAGACAAAGAACACATGAGAACCGGCGAACCGGTTCCGCTCAGCGCGCGCCGAACCGCGCCGCGTCGAACCGCGCCGCCGTCATGTTCGTCTTCGCGTTCTGCCCGGCCTCCTGGTCACCCTGGCCGAA
>NZ_JBFBDY010000182.1:0-8072 GCF_040683475.1 Kitasatospora sp. NPDC093558
GGGCGCTCGTGGCGGGCAAGACGGAGACCGCCGAGTTCGCCGCGAGCGCCCCGGGACCGACCCGCAACCCGCACCACCCGGGCCACACCCCGGGCGGGTCGAGCAGCGGTTCGGCGGCGGCGGTCGCGGCCGGTCTGGTGCCGCTCGCGGTGGGGACGCAGACGGTCGGCTCGGTGATCCGCCCGGCCGCGTACTGCGGCGTGGTGGGCTTCCGGCCGACGTACGGGCGGATCCCGATGGCGGGGGTGATCCCGAACGCGCCCTCCTTCGACACGCTGGGCGTGTTCACCTCGGACGCGGCCGGGGCGGCCCTGGCGGCCGGAGTGCTCCTCGACGGCTGGGACCACCGGTGGTTCGAGAACGCCGGCCGGTCGCTCAAGCGGTCCGTCCTGCAGAACACCGGAATCGCGGTGCCGGGCCGGGAGTACCTGGAACGGCTCGGCGCCGGCCCGGAGGCGATCGACGGCTTCGAGGAGCAGGTGGCCCGCCTCGCCGCGGCCGGGATCACGATCGACCGCGGGGGCCCGCTGCCCGGGGACGTCGGGGGGATCACCCGGACCCTGCAGACGATCAACCGCTTCGAGCTCGCCCGCAGCCACGCCGACTGGTTCGCCCGGTTCGGCGGCCTCTACCGGCCGGAGACGGTCGCGAGCATCCGTCAGGGCCAGGGCATCGCCGAAGCGGAGTGGGCGGCGGCGCAGCGGGTGCGTGAGCACCAACGCGCGCAGATCACCGAGCAGTTCGAGGCGTGCGGGTGGTCCGCCCTGCTGTACCCGTCCGCCACCGGCGGAGCCCCGGCGGGACTGCACAGCACCGGCGACCCGGCGATGTCGGCACCGTGGAGCTACCTCGGTTACCCCGCGGTCAGCCTGCCCGCCGGGCGGACCGCCGACGGCCTGCCGCTCGGGCTCCAGCTGATCGGCGAGCCGGGCCACGACGAGGGGCTGCTGAACCTGGCCCTGGTGCTGGAACGGCTGTTGGCGAGGCCGTAGGGCCTGTCTTCAACCCCTCCCGTCAAACCCCCGCCGTCCGCCGGAAAGCGATCGACGCCCGGATCCTCGTCGTGCACGATGAGGGCGACACCGTGGTCGGCCCGGACCACGCAGGGACTTGGCCACCACCGCGTCGTCACCGAACCCACCGTCATCGACCACGCCGCCGGCTTCGTGACCGGCGGCCAGGAGAGTGCGATCCGATGGAACTGACAGCGCTGTACGCCCGCTCGGTGGACTTGGCCGCCGAGGTCGTCGACACCGTGACGCCGGCCCATATGGACCTGGCGACACCGTGCGGGGACTGGACGCTGCGCCGGCTGATGGAGCACATAGTCGGCCAGCACCAGGGCTTCGCCGCCGCCGCCCGCGGCGCCGGCCCGGACCTCGCGCTGTGGGCCGACGCCCCGGTCGGCGACGACCCGGCGGGCGCCTTCCGGCGCACGGCGGAGGACCTCAAGGCCGCGTTCGCCGAGGCCGAGGCCGAGGCGGCGGACCGGAAGCTGTGGCTGCCCGAGATCCGCGACGGCGGCCCGTTCCCGCTGGAACTGGCGGTGGGCTTCCAGCTCGTCGACACGCTGGTGCACGCCTGGGACGTCGCGGCCTCCCTCGGCACGCCGTCCGGCCTCGCGGCGGCCGTCAACGGCGACCCGGCGCTGGCCGCGGCGCTGGTGTCGGCGTCCGAGCTGGTCCCGGCCGGGCCGGAGAGCCGCGGGCCGGACCGGGCGTTCCGCGAGCGCCTCCCGCAGGAGGACGCCGACACGCCGTTCGAGCGCGCGCTGGCGCTGCTCGGCCGCGACCCGGCCTGGAAGCCGTAGAGCACTTCCGCGGACGGTCAGCCGCGCGGGCGCTCGGGGCCGCGCTCCTCGTCGGGGAAGCGCGGTCCGCCGATCAGGAAGAACAGCGCGGCGGCCGGGAAGCCGAGCCCGGCGGCCAGCACCACGATGAACTGCCAGAACATGTCCCGCTCCTCGTCGCTCGGGAGCCGTCGGGGCCGACGGGGGCCGACGGGGGCCGTCGGGGGCCGGCGCAAGCCGTCGGGGCCGTCGGCGGCGGGGCTGCCGGAGCCGTCAGTCCCGGGCCCGGCCCGCCACCCGAAGGTGGACCCCAAACCCGACCGGCCCCGATTGGCCGGATTGTCCACTCGGTATCCGACGGTATGGCCGGATTGCCCCGGCTGCCACCGGACGCCGGCCGCCCCGAGGGCCCGGGCTCGCGCCACACCGGCGCAAGGGTCTGGGCGCGGGCCGGGGGAGGCCGCCACACTGTCGGGATGCAGCTACAGCTCGCAGGGGAAGCACGGCGGCCCGGCCGCGAGAGCGAGGACTTCGCGGCGGCCTCGCCGGAGGCGCTGGTACTGCTGGACGGTGCGAGCTCACCGGCCGGCCTGGAGTCCGGCTGTCGGCACGGGACCGCCTGGTACGTCCGCCGGCTGGGGGTGCACCTGCTCGCCCGGCTCACCGACCGGGTGGACCGCTCGATCTCCGAGTGCCTGGCCGACGCCATCGTCGAGACGGCCGCGCTGCACGGCGGCCGGTGCGACCTGGCCCACCCGAACACGCCCGCCGCGATGGTCGTCGCCGCGCGGCGGCACGGCGAGTCGCTGGAGTACCTGGTGCTCGGGGACTCGCTGCTGGTGCTGGAGTTCAAGGACGGCCCGCCGCGGGTGATCGGCGACAACCAGCGCTTCCCCGGCGGCGAGGGCCTGCGCCGGCAGATCTGGCAGACCGTGCCCGGCTCCACCGAGCGGGCCGCGCTGCACATGGAGTACGCGCTCGCCGTCCGCGCCGCGCGCAACACCGGGAACGGCCCGTGGATCGCCGCGGCCAGCCCGCGTGCGGCCGGACACGCCGAGACCGGCTTCGTCCGGCTGGAGCGCCTGCGCGCGCTGGCGGCCCTGACCGACGGCGCCTCGCGCTACACCGAGCGCTTCGGCCTGGGCAGCTGGGCGGACGCCCTGCGGCTGCTCGACGAGTCGGGCCCGGGCGAGCTGATCGCCCAGGTCCGCGAGGTCGAACGGGCGGACGCCGCCTGCGAGCGGTGGCCGCGCGGCAAGGCGCAGGACGACGCCTCGGCCGTCTACGCGCTGCTGTAGACGGCCGAGGCGCTCACGCGGACCGGGTCAGTCGACCGGGTGGCCGAACGAGCCGGACTGGTAGTCCCGCATGGCCTGCTCCAGTTCGCGGTGGCTGTTCATCACGAACGGCCCGTACCAGGCGACCGGCTCCCGGATCGGCTGCCCGCCCAGGATGATGACGTCCAGGTTGGGGTGCCGGGACTCCTGCTTGGCGTCGGCGGCGATGGTGATCGTGTCGCCCTCGCCGAACACCGCGGCCTGCCCGCCGCGGATCGGCCGGCGCTCGGCGCCGATCGTGCCGTCGCCGTTCAGGACGTACGCCAGGGCGTTGAAGTCCTGCTTCCACGGCAGGGTGATCTGCGCGCCGGGCGTGATGGTGGCGTGCAGCAGGGTGATCGGGGTGTGGGTGACGCCCGGGCCCTGGTGCCCGTCCAGCTCGCCCGCGATCAGCCGCAGGATCGAGCCGCCGTCCGGGGTGGAGAGCAGCTTGACGTGGCCGCCGTGGATGTCCTGGTAGCGCGGGGTCGTCATCTTGTCGGACGCCGGGAGGTTGACCCACAGCTGGATGCCGTGGAACAGGCCGCCGGTCAGCACCAGCGACTCCGGCGGGGTCTCGATGTGGAGGATGCCGGAGCCGGCCGTCATCCACTGGGTGTCGCCGCCCCCGAGGTGGCCGCCGCCGCCGTGCGAGTCCTTGTGGATGAACTCGCCGTCGATCAGGTAGGTGACCGTCTCGAAGCCGCGGTGCGGGTGCCAGGGCGTGCCCTTCGGCTCGCCGGCGGCGTAGTCCACCTCGCCCATCTGGTCCATCATGATGAACGGGTCGAGGTACTTGGTGTTGATCTTGGCGAAGGCGCGGCGGACCGGGAAGCCCTCGCCCTCGAAGCCCTCGGGCGCGGTGACCACGGTGAGGACGGGCCGTGCACTCGTGACGGCGGGGTCGGGGGTGGCGACGCGGGGGAGGGTCAGCGGGTTTTCGACGGTCACGGCGGGCATGTCGGCCTCCTTCGGGGGTTCCTCTGGCCTACGTCCACGAGAGTAGTTCAATTCTCAACAAGTGGCAAGTTGAAAGTTGAACTATGCGCTGACGGAGAAGCTCGGAGCTTCTCTTCCGGGCCGGGTCAGCCGTACATGCGGCGCATGGTGAAGTCGACCATCTGCTCCACGGCCTTCGCGTCGAAGACCATCCGGTGCTCGCCCTCCATGTCCAGCGCGAAGCCGTAGCCGGTCGGCAGCAGGTCCAGGACCTCGGCGCCGGTCACGGTGAAGTGCTTGGAGTCCTTGCCGGCGTAGCGGCGCAGCTCCTTCAGCGAGCTGAACATCGGGATCACCGGCGTCGGCGTGTTGTGCAGCGCCAGGAAGCCGGGGCGGTCGCCGCGCGGGCAGTGCACCTTGGAGGTGATGAAGATGGCCTGGAAGTCCTCGACCGCCATCGACCCGGTGGTGAAGGCCCGGACGGCGTCCGCGAGGGACGGCGGGGAGGGCTCAGGGTAGAGCGACTGCTGGGAGGCCTGCGACTGCGCGCCGTAGGCGTCGGGGCCGGGCATGCCGTTCATGCCCGGCTGCGGACCCGCCTGCTGCTGGTAGGGGTCGCCCGGGTATGCGTTCTGGTCATATCCGTACACACGGACAGGCTAGCGGGAGCGCACCCGCCCGTGCTGGCGTCGATCCTGACAAGGAGTCGTCGTCCCCTCTTGTGGGACGTGACCACGTTCATAGCGGATTCGCCGCCGGGGGCTTGCCCAAGTTACCGCTGGGTAGCATCATGATGCCTACTGGTGGGTACGGGACGCCCGAACGCGGCGGTCTCCCGGAAGCGACGAACCGGAGAAAACGGCCATGGGTCACTACAAGTCCAACCTGCGGGACGTGGAGTTCAACCTCTTCGAGGTGTTCGGCCGCGACCAGGTGTACGGCACCGGACCGTTCGCCGACATGGACGTCGAGACCGCGAAGAACATCCTGAGCGAGATCTCGCGCCTCGCCGAGAACGACCTCGCCGCGTCCTTCGTCGACGCCGACCGCAACCCGCCGGTCTTCGACCCGGAGACCAACACCGCCCCGATCCCGGCCTCGTTCAAGAAGAGCTACCAGACCTTCATGGACGCCGAGTGGTGGCGCCTGGGCATCCCGGAGTCCATCGGCGGCCAGGTCACCCCGAACTCGCTGATCTGGGCCTTCGCCGAGCAGATCCTGGGCTCGAACCCGGCCATCTGGATGTACTCCTCCGGCCCGGCCTTCGCCGGCGTCATCGCCGAGGAGGGCACCGAGGAGCAGCTCGAGGTCGCCAAGCGGATGACCGACCGCCTGTGGGGCTCCACCATGGTCCTCACCGAGCCCGACGCGGGCTCCGACGTGGGCGCCGGCCGCACGAAGGCGATCAAGCAGGAGGACGGCTCCTGGCACATCGAGGGCGTGAAGCGCTTCATCACCTCGGGCGAGCACGACATGTCCGAGAACATCATCCACATGGTCCTGGCCCGCCCCGAGGGCGGCAAGCCGGGCACCAAGGGCCTCGGCCTCTTCATCGTCCCGAAGTTCGACTTCGACTGGGAGACCGGCGAGCTCGGCGAGCGCAACGGCGTCTACGCCACCAACGTCGAGCACAAGATGGGCCTCAAGGCCTCGAACACCTGCGAGATGACCTTCGGTGCCAAGCACCCGGCCAAGGGCTGGCTGCTCGGCGAGAAGGTCGACGGCATCCGCCAGATGTTCAAGATCATCGAGTTCGCCCGCATGATGGTCGGCACGAAGGCCATCGCCACCCTCTCCACCGGCTACCTGAACGCCCTGGAGTACGCCAAGGAGCGCGTGCAGGGCGCCGACATCTCGCAGTTCCTGGACAAGACCGCCCCGCGCGTCACCATCACCCACCACCCGGACGTGCGCCGCTCGCTGCTGACCCAGAAGGCCTACGCCGAGGGCATGCGCGCGCTGGTCCTGTACACCGCGTCGGTCCAGGACGACATGATGGCCGCCAAGCTGCGCGGCGAGCGCGACGAGGCCGCCGAGCGCCTCAACGACTTCCTCCTGCCGATCGTCAAGGGCTACGGCTCGGAGAAGTCCTACGAGCAGCTCGCCCAGTCCCTGCAGACCTTCGGTGGCTCCGGCTACCTGCAGGAGTACCCGATCGAGCAGTACATCCGCGACGCCAAGATCGACACCCTCTACGAGGGCACCACCGCGATCCAGGGCCAGGACTTCTTCTTCCGCAAGATCGTCAAGGACGGCGGCCAGGCGCTGACCGCCCTGAACGAGCAGATCCAGAAGTTCATCGGCTCCGCCGAGGGCGGCGACGCCCTGGCCGCCGAGCGCGACCTGCTCGCCAAGGCCGCCGGTGACCTGGAGGCCATCGTCGGCAAGCTGATCGCCGACCTGACCTCGGTCGAGCAGGACGTCAAGAACATGTACAAGGTGGGCCTCAACACCACCCGCCTGCTCATGGTCTCCGGCGACGTCGTGGTCGGCTGGCTGCTGCTGCGCCAGGCTGCGGTGGCCCTGGCCAAGCTGGAGGCCGGCGCCTCGGAGAAGGACGTCCCGTTCTACCAGGGCAAGGTCGCGGCGGCCCGCTTCTTCGCCAAGAACGTCCTGCCGACCGTCGCCCCGCAGCGCCTGATCGCCGAGGGCATCGACATCGAGATCATGGACCTGGCGGAGGAGGCCTTCTAAGGCCCTCCCATCGCCCGGCTCCCCGAGCTGCCTGACGAAACCCTCATGCCGAAGGGCCCGACCCACCTGGTCGGGCCCTTCGGCATGTGCCGCTCACGCGCTCCGCAGGGCCTTCAGTGGGTCCGTGCGGGCCGCCCGGAGCGCGGGGTAGAGGCCGGCGAGCAGGCCGACGAGCGTGCCGATCAGCGGGGCCGGCAGGGTGGCGGCGGGCTGGAGGACGGCGGTCCAGCCGCGGGCGGCGGCGACCGCGACCACCGTCACGACACCGAGGCTCGTGCCGACCAGGCCGCCCAGGGTGCCGAGCGCGGTCGACTCGGTGAGGAACTGGGCCGCGACATGGCCGGTGCGGGCGCCCAGCGAGCGGCGCAGCCCGATCTCCTCCGTCCGCTCCAGCACGGCCACCAGCGTCGTGTTGGCGATGCCGACCGCGCCGACCAGCAGGCAGATCCCGGCCAGGCCGAGGAACAGGCCGCTCAGGTCGGAGGCCACGCCGTCCCGCAGGCCGTGCGGGTCCGGCGGCGGCACGACGGTGAACGCCTGCGGCGCGTCCGGCCGCAGGGCGAGCGGGAGCTGCGCGGCCACCACCGGCGCGGCGCCGACCCGGGTCGCCACCAGGGCCTGGGCGCCGCGGTCCGGCTGCGGGGCCGGGTCGTCGTAGCGCTCCAGCGCCGTACTGGCCGGGATCACCAGGCCGAGCAGGGCGCCCGGCTGCCGTCGGACGTCCGCGTAGATGCCGATCACCGTGTACGGGACGGCGTCGATGAACACCGCCGGCTGGGCGTCCAGGCGGCTCACGCCGAGGCGCCTCGCCGCCGCCTCGCTCAGCAGCACCACCGGCTGGGCCGTCCGCTGGACGAACGGGTCCATGGTGACCCCGGCCGTCAGGGTCGGCTCCATCGCGGCGACGGCGCCCGGCGTGGCCGCGAACACGGACAGGCCGGCGCCCTCGTCCGGGCCGTTCGGGCGGGCGGAAATCACTGGGGCGCCCGGGACCGGCCACCAGACGCCGCCGGCCAGGACGCCGTCGATTGCGGCGAGGCGGCGGTCGGTGTCCGCCGGGAAGTCGCTCGGCGGGTTGGCGCCGGGGGCGACGCCGTCGGTGCCCGGGTGGCCGGTCACGGTGACGGTGGTCGCCCTGGTCAGGCTGAACCGCTCGCCGACCTGGCCGGAGGCCGTCGCGGTGAGGCCGAGCACGGCGACGAACGCGCCGACGCCCAGCACCGTGCCCAGCATCGTCAGCACCGACCGTCCCGGGCGCTGCAGGACGCCGGCGAGGGCCTCGGCGAGGAGGTCGCGCGGGCTCAGGCGGGAGGGCGGCTCGGGGAGCGGGGGCC
>NZ_JBFBDY010000182.1:8082-12057 GCF_040683475.1 Kitasatospora sp. NPDC093558
GAGACCGCCGTCCCGGTGCCGGCCGCGGCGTCGGGAGCGGTGTCGACGAGGGCCGCGGCGTCGGTACCGGCACCGCCTTCGGCGAGGACCCCGTCGCGGATGGTCACCCGGCGGGCGGCCCGGGCGGCGACGGCCGGGTCGTGGGTGATCACCACCAGCGTGTAGCCCTGGGCGTGCAGCGCGTCGAACCGCTCCAGGACCGCCTCCGCGTTGGCCGAGTCCAGGTTGCCGGTCGGCTCGTCGCACAGCAGCAGGCTCGGCCGGTTCACCAGGGCGCGGGCGATCGCCACCCGCTGGCGCTCGCCGCCGGACATCGTGCCGGGCAGCGCGTCCGTGCGGTGGCCGAGCCCGACGAGGTGCAGCGCCTCCAGGGCGGCGGCGCGGCGGGCCCGCGGCGGGGTGCGGTGGTAGACCTGCGCGAGGGCGACGTTCTCCGCCGCGGTGCGGTGCGCCAGCAGGTGGAAGGACTGGAAGACGAAGCCGATCCGGCGTCCGCGCAGCGTCGAGCGGTCCCGGTCGCGCAGGCCGCCGGTGTCGATGCCGTCCAGCTCGTAGCGGCCGGTGGTGGGGGTGTCGAGCAGGCCGAGCAGGTGCAGCAGCGTCGACTTGCCGGAGCCGGACGGGCCGGTGACGGCCAGGTACTCGCCGCGGCGGACGGTCAGGTCGCAGGGGCGCAGGGCGACCACCGGCGGGTGGCCGGGGTGGGTGCGTCCGACGCCGGAGAGGGCGATGACCGGGGGGCCTGCGGTCACGTCCCGACCACCACCTGGTCGCCGGGGCGCAGCTCGGCGCCGTCCGCCGGGGTCACGGCCACCAGGCCGTCGGCGGTGACGCCGGTGGTGACCGGGACGGTGGTCCGGGCGCCGGCGGCGTCGACCCTGGTGACGGACGTCCGGCCGGCCGCGTTGGTCGTGACGGCGGCCACCGGGACGGCGGTGACGGGGGCACCGGCCTTGTCCCGGAGGATCGTGAGGCGGACGTTCTTGCCGCTCAGGGCGGGCGGGAGCGGGGCGCTCGGGGTGATCGCGACGGGGACGTAACTCGCCGCCCCGGCAGGGTTGTTGGGCGGCCCTCCGGTGTTCGCCCCGCCCGACCCGCCCGACCCGCCCGGTGCCGCGCCGCCGGCCGCCGGTCCGCCGCCGAGGGTGATCACCTTGCCGGCCGGGGGTGCGGTGGTCGGGGTGCCGACCTCGGCGACGGTGCCGGCGACGGTGGTGCCGGTGTCCTCGGCGAGGATCTCGACCGCCATGCCCGACCGCACGCCGGCGGCCTGGCCCGGGGTCAGCTGACCGGTGACGTCGAGGCCGCCGCTGGTCAGCGACAGCAGCGGGCCGGTGGCGGGCGAGCCCACCGAGCCGTTGACGGCGGTGACGGCGGCCGGGAGCGCGGGCAGGAACACCACGTGGGCGGCGGGCACCATCGGGCCGTTCACCGCCTCGGCCTTCGCCAGCGCGGCCTGGTCGGACGCCAACTGCTTCTTGGCAGCGGCCAGTTGCTGGTCGATGTCGGCGCCCGGGGCCGCTGCCGGGGCCGCTGCCGCTGCCGGTGCCGGTGTCGAGGACAAGGGGGTCGGGGCCGGCGCGGGTGCCTGGGTGGCGCCGGCCCGCTTCTGCGCGGTGAGGCCGTCCACCGTCTGCCGGTCCGTGTCCACCGCCTTCTGCGCCGTGTCGACCGCCTGCTGGGTCGCGGCGCCGGTGGTCGGCACCGGGTAGCCGAGCTTGCGGTAGAACGCCGTCACCGCCGCCGCCGTCCCCGGGCCGAACGCCGCCCGGTCGTCGTCGCCGGTCCGGTACCCCAACCCCGCCAGCGCGTCCTGGAGTTCGGCGACGTCCGGGCCGGTGGCGCCCGGCTTGACGTCCCGGTACGCGGGCACCGGCCCAGGCAGCGCGAACAACGGCTGCCCGGACACCTCCGCGAGCAGCTGCCCTGCCGCCGCGGTGTCCCCGGCCCGGACCCCGAGCTTCGACACGAACAGCCGGGTGACCTCCGGCGACGCGGCGGACGGCACCACGTCGTACTGCGCCGGCGGGTACACCACCGCCCGCGCCGTCACCGACCGCGCGAGCACCCGGCTCACCACGGGCGCGGTGATCAGGCTGTTCGGCGGCGGAGCCGCCCGAGCCGCCCGCTCGGCCGGGGACTTCACCAGCGTCGCGGCCCCCAGCCCGCCGACCGCCACCAGCGCCGCCGCCACCGCCACCCCCACCAGCACCCGCCTGCGCCGGACCCCGCGCGACCGTCCGGCCGGCGGACCGGCGACGTCGTCGGCGGTGTCCTCGGCCATCGTCGTTGCGGTCAACACGCCCCTCCCCACGGTGACTTCACTGCACCGAAGTATCGTCGACCGGGCGCCGCCGCGGTCCGGTATCGGCCGCCCCGCCCACCGCGGGCAGCGGTGCGGCGGCCGGGGCGCCGGGAGGGGCGCGGGCAGGGGCGTCCGGAGGGCGGATGACCGTCTGCGACCAGGGGGGTTCACTGGGTGAAAGGTGGTGGGGGCGAAGGCACTTCACGGTTGTGTCTGTGTTTCGCATCCGTTGTGACGTTGCGAGTGCCCTGTCCGTGTACGGGCATATGCTCAGGGTGCGAAGCCGACCCCCATCCGGCTTCGGCCCTCCATCGACTCAGGAGCAGTATGTCGCCCGCCGCCCGACAGGCGTTCTTCGACCGGACGCACACCGATGATCTGATCGCGTTCCTCGGCACCTCGCCGTCCCCGTACCACGCGGTCGCGAGCGCCGCCGAGCGGCTGGAGAAGGTGGGCTTCCGGCAGGTCGCCGAGACGGACGCGTGGGATGCTGCGGCCGGGGGGCGCTACGTCATCCGCGGCGGCGCGCTCATCGCGTGGTACCTGCCCGAGGGCGCCGGGCCCGCGACGCCGTTCCGCGTGGTCGGGACGCACACCGACTCGCCGAACCTGCGGGTCAAGCCGGTGCCGGACACCGGCTCGGCCGGCTGGCGGCAGGTCGCGGTGGAGATCTACGGCGGCGTCCCGCTGAACACCTGGCTCGACCGGGACCTCGGCCTGTCCGGCCGGCTGGCCCTCAAGGACGGCAGCTGGCGCCTGGTGCAGCTGGACGAGCCGCTGCTGCGCGTGCCGCAGCTGGCGATCCACCTGGACCGCCAGGTCAACGACGGCATGAAGCTCGACAAGCAGCGCCACCTCACCCCGATCTGGGGCCTCGGCCCGGTCGACGAGGGCGGCCTGGTCTCCTACGTCGCCCAGCGGGCCGGCCTGGACCCGGCCGACGTGGCCGGCTGGGACCTCATGACGCACGACGTCCAGCCCGCGTCCTACCTCGGCCGCGACCGCGAGCTGCTGGCCGGCCCGCGCCTGGACAACCTGCTGTCCGTGCACGCGGCCACCGCCGCGCTCGCCGCCGTCGCCACCGCCGAGGGCGCCGCCGACCTGCCGTACATCCCGGTGCTCGCGGCCTTCGACCACGAGGAGACCGGCAGCGAGTCGGACACCGGCGCGCAGAGCCCCCTGCTCGGCAACGTCCTGGACCGCACCGTCTACGCGCGCGGCGGCACCCCGGAGGACCGCGCCCGCGCGCTGGCCGGCACCGTCTGCCTCTCCTCGGACATGGGCCACGCGATCCACCCGAACTACACCGAGCGGCACGAGCCCGGCCACCACCCGATGCCGAACGGCGGCCCGATCCTCAAGGTCAACGTCAACAACCGCTACGCGACCGACGGCGTCGGCCGGGCCGTGTTCGCGGCGGCCTGCGAGCGGGCCGGCGTGCCGTGGCAGTCCTTCGTCTCCAACAACGCCATGCCCTGCGGCACGACGATCGGCCCGATCACCGCGGCCCGCCTCGGCATCAAGACGGTGGACTGCGGCATCGCGGCGCTGTCGATGCACTCGGCGCGCGAGCTGTGCGGCGCGGACGACCCGTACCTGCTGGCGAGCGCGATCAAGGCCTTCCTGGAGGGCTGAGCCGCCCGGCGACGTGCGAAGGGCCCTGCGGAAGC
>NZ_JBFBDY010000183.1:0-2660 GCF_040683475.1 Kitasatospora sp. NPDC093558
CAGGAAGTCGGATGGGCCGACTTCCTGCGCCGCGGCCTCATCCCTTGACGGTCACATCCGGCCGATCCAGCCAGGCCCAGTGGTCATCACCGACGACCGACAGCCCAAAGCGGTCCGGCCCCGGCCGGCCGTGCTGCTCCCACCAGCGGTACGCGGCCTCGACCTCGTCCCAGAGCCGCCGGGGCCCGTACTGCCAGACCTCGTAGGGGTCGACGGCAGCCCAGGACAGGGCATCCGTGGTCGCCACCCAGAGCCGGGTGCGATCCCAGGCCGTCCAGACGTCCCCGAGCCTCAACCCGAGCGCGAAGCGAGCCTCCCAGTCGTCTACACAGTCCGGCGAGAGCGAGGCCCGGGACTCGTCGGGCACATGGTCGTCGCGGACGACGTCACGGAAGATGCGCAGGTCCCGGCGCTGCCCACGCATCAGCATGAAGGCCGAGTGCGGGCTGAACCGCCCGCACGCCCGACCATCCCCGACCGTGAGCTTGAGCAGCCCCCAGCAGAGCATGGGGTTGTCCCATGGCGTGAGGATGAGGCCGCCGGGCGAGGTCTGCTCGACCCAGGCCGAAGGCACCCGCCGCACCGAACAGGTCGAGACGATCCGGTCGAACGGCGCCCGGAGGCTCCACCCACGGACGCCGTCCCCACAGAGCACGTCCACACTCATGCCCGCTGCGTTCAGCGAGGCACAAGCCTGCCGCGCCACCTCCTGATCGACCTCCACCGAGGACACCTGGCCGGCGCCGAGACGGTGGGCCAGCAAGGCGGCGTTCCACCCGGTCCCCGTCCCAACTTCCATGACGTTCATGCCGGGCTGAACATCGAGGTCCCGCAACATCCTGACCACGATCGACGGCATCGAGGCAGAGGAAGACGGCCAGACGTCGTCCGGATCATCAGGCTTCGCCCCGTCATTGACCTGGGTGACGACCGGAACGTCGGAATACGCCGCCTCGAACCACCGATCGGGATCTTGCTGGAGGTCACAGGCCGCATAGCCGCCGGCGCCGTCCTCCAGCCAGATCCGCTCCGGAAGGAACCGATGCCGCGGAACAGCCTTGACCGCCTCCCGCCACTCGGGAGGAACTGGTCCGCCGAGTTCATCTTCGACGGCCAGGAACAGGTCGCGCATCGCAGCCCGATCCGGTTGAAGTTGCGGGCTGGACATGGCAGTGCCCCTCTCGAATCGGTAGGTGCCGAGGATCCCGCCCGCGCCGCTGGACCAGCGGCGCGGGCGGGTGATCAGTGGGTGCGTGTGGACAGCACCAAGACGACAACGGCGGCATGCGGCAACGCTGATGGCACCAGGCTCAATGGTGACGACCCGTCTTGCGACGGCCCCGCCCTCTCTTTCGAGGGCGGGGCCGCCAGGCCGCTACTCGGGATCGTCGGGGATGAGGAACGCCCGCACGAAAGGCTGCTCGGTTCCATCCGCGGTGCCCTCGGATTCCCGGTGGTACCACTCGACCAGCTCCGCGTACCGCGGATCCGTCCAACTCTCCATGCTCCACCTCCTTTCCCGCAGCAGCGTATTGGCGCACGGTCCGGCGCTACGCCGCCTTGCTCGCGTTACCACTCGGCTGGGGCTTGGGCTTCGGCTTCTTGATGATCTTGATGGGGCTGCAGTCCGGCGCGTGCCAGACGACGGACCGGACGCTCACCTCGTTCGCGTCCGGCCCCGCCCAAAGCTGCGGGTCGACTCCGACCCCCGACTCGGCCATGGTGGCCAACGTGAGGCGGATCGTCCCAGCGTCGTAGGCGGTCTCGTCCGGCGTCTGCGGGTAGTGGTGGATGAAGCCGCCCAGCTTCTCGCAGAGCCGCCCGTACATCTCCGTGTGGAGGATCAGGGCGTGCCAGCCCTCGTCCACCACGGGCGACGGCGCGAGCGGGAGGTCCCGGTTCCGCGAGACGGTGACGAGGTAGGCGAGGGCCTCCCCGACGATCCGCCCGGCGAGATCCGTCTCCATGCCCGGGTTGTTGCCGGCAACGGTCAGCGCGACTCGGCTGAACTCGTCCCTGGTCAACAGCGCCACCTGCGACGCGACCGGGATCATCGGCCCGGGGCCAGGCGGCGCGGGCGGCACAGGAGGTTTGGGCTGCGGGGTGGACATGGCAGAGCTCCTCTCGAATTGGTGGTGTGGGAGCCCGCCCGTGCCGCTGGCTCAGCGGCACGGGCGGGAGTTCAGTGGGTGTGCGTGGACAGGAGTACGGCGACAGCCACGAGGTGGAGCAGCGCCGCGGCGGACACAGCGCAGGCGGTCCAAAGCCGGACGTCATCGGACTGACTGTGGTCGTCCGCTGCCTCGGTTCGGCGGTCCGCCGGCGATTCGCTCACGAGCCGATGTCAGCGTGCACGACCTTGCCGAACGGTTCGACGGTGATTCCCCATCGCCCACCGGTCAGTTGGTGGACGAGCGCGAGCCCGCGGTGACCTTCGTCGCCATCGGAGGCCTGGATCAGAACGGGAAGCGATCGCGACCCGTCCCGCACCGAGACCCGCACCACCGATTCGGCGACCACTTCGAGCGCAACCGTCATCCGGCACTGGCACCCGGTTCTCACGGCGTTGGGGGCCCCCGCACAGGGGTGCCACCCCCCCCGGGGGGTCAGCGGGGGCAGCCCCCCCCCCCCCCCCCGGCAAACAAACCAAACGACCCCGG
>NZ_JBFBDY010000183.1:2670-12040 GCF_040683475.1 Kitasatospora sp. NPDC093558
GACTACGTGCGCCACGTCGTCAAGCAGGACCCGGTGTTCGGCAAGAGCGCCGCCGACCGCAAGAAGCTGTGCCAACGCCGCCGTGTCGATCAGCTGGGACAGCCCCCACCCCGTCAACGTCTCACGAACCAGTCGTCGAGCGTGACTCACAGACTCGGGTTGGTAGGACAACAGAACCTCGGCCGACGGGACGACCGGCGGAGAACCAGCACGAGGAGGCTCGCAAGCCTCCAGCAACGTGCGATTCATGGCCACTCCAAGATCTGGCGGGCTTCGCGCTTCTCCAAGGCTTTCGTGGCCACCTCACCGAATCCGTTGAGATTTCGTCGTTCGCGAGCACGGAGAGGAACGACAGATCTACGATTTCGGAGCCACGCTGCGCCTTTCGGTATCCAAGACGCTACGCCGCGTGACACATCATCTCGACGGACTGTCAGTACGGGTTATCCGCAAGACTCAAGGCCAGGGAGACTCCCAGTGGCTGTTCATCCGCCGCATGGACCGAGAAAAACACCGACCGGCAGTCCGCCTTTGCGTGACCACGTCCCGGAAGGTGCCATCGCCGGCTACCTCTTCAAGGTCATCCGCGAACAGATCCCACGGACACAGGACGACCTGGCGGGTGACCTCGGAGTCGACAAGAGCACTCTCCAGGGCTGGGAGTCCGGGCGGCGCCCACTGTCCTCCACAAGGGCGGGGAACCTGATCGCTGTCCGCCGGAGGCTGATCCTGCTCGGCGCGCCGAGCAGTCTCGTCGAGATGCTGGGTACCGCCATCGATGCGGATCTGCTGCTTGGCGAGATCCTGAGAGTCGATCCGGCGGCACGCCTGGAGGACCACCCTCTTGCCGGCTGGGTCCTCACGCGTGAATCGACCCACATGATCGGCTGGGCAATCAGTGGCGTGCTGCCCGCGGTAGTAGCTGCACACTCGACGCTTCCCGCCGCACGCCGTGGACCCGTGTCGACCTCACCACTTTTGGCACCGGGCATCCGTGCTCGGTTCTACGAGAGTCTTCGGACAACGTCCGAAGCCGCCGAACGCGCTGGTGAAGACGCTGCGCTGCTTCGTCGGCAGGTTTGGTACCTGTCCTCATACGACCGCGACTGGGATGCGGCCGCCTGGTTCGAAGGACTCCGCCGACGAGGAGCAGTGACCGCGACCGTCGAGGGCTGGTCCCCCGGCTGGGCCGAGGCCAGGTCGATCGCCGCGACCTTGGCCCGACAAGGCGACCCGTCGCTGATGCGGGACTTCATCAACCGGTCCATCGCCGACCACGACGAGGCCGAGTCGGCCAACCTGAACTACTGGGCGCATTGGCTCGGGCTGGACGGCCGGCCGCAGACGGACGATGCGTTCATGGCCGAGCGCGACCGTCCAGTGTGGGACGCCTCGGCATTGCTCCGTGCGTTCGCGCTACGAATCGACCGCGCCGTCGAATACACAGACCTGTATGTCCATTCGATCTGGGCTTTGATCGTCTCACGCCGCGGCCTGCTCGAATCCTGCCCGCACACGGCGCGCGAGCTGGTAGGAAGAGTGATCCCCCTGCTCGACGGCAACACTCTGTCCATGGAGTCGCGGCGGGAGTTGGAGTCCGTGCACTACGGTCTCCGGATAAGCGGCTTCAGCGCGTGATCGAGAGGGCGGCGATGGCAGACGACACGCAGGCGCAGGCGAAGGGCACGGCGGGCTACCTCTTCGAGGCGGGAATGCTCAAGCGGGCCAAGCGGTCGGGCTGGTGGATCGCGGGGGTGAAGGACCCGGAGACCATCGCGGAGCACTCGTTCCGCGCCGGGCTGGTCGGCGCTATCCTCGCGATGATGGAGGGCGCCGACCCCGCCAAGGTCGCGCTTCTCTGCCTGTTCCACGACACGCAGGAGACCCGGATCGGCGACATCCCGCACATCGGCCGCCGCTACCTCACCGCCGCCTCCAACGAACGCGTCACCGCCGACCAAGTCAGCGCCGCGCATCCAGCCGTGGTCTCGGGCGTTCAGGCGATCGTCGCGGAGTACGAGAACGGCGACAGCCCGGAGGTCGTCGTGGCGCACGACGCGGACAAGCTCGAATGCCTGCTCCAGGCCGTCGAGTACCGCGAGCAGGGCTACCGGAACGTCCAACCCTGGATCGACAGCAGCCTCGCCGGCCTCAAGACCGACTCCGCCCGTCAACTTGCCGATGCGGCACTGTCGATGACCACGCTGGAGTGGCAGAAGGTCTACCTCGGCCAGTGAGCACCGAACGACCGGGACAGCCGGTGACGCCACTGCATTCGGTGTCCGTAGCGGGTGTCGTGGTGCGTGGTGACGGACCTTTTTCGGGACCCGCGGTGTTCTCCGCGGGGCCCCGGCCGCGTGTTGGTGGGCCCGGCACGAGGTCGAGTCGATGCTGACCATGCTCCAGTCCACGCGACCATCGGCATCGGCGTCGGTCAGGACCGCCTGGAGGACCCGGTCCCAGGTCCCGTCCGCGGACCAGCGCCGATGCCGCTCGTAGACGGTCTTCCAGCTTCCGAATCGCTCGGGCAGGTCACGCCACGGCACTCCGGTCCGGACCCGGAACAGGATCCCGTTGATCACCTGGCGGTGGTCGCACCATCGTCCGCCTCGAGCACCGAACTTCGGCAGATGCGGCTCAAGCCGCATCCACTCGTCGTTTTTCAGATCTCCCCGCCCCACGACCAGAACAACGATCCCATCGTCGGACGGTCACAAGATCCGCCGGACGGGCCCTAACGCCCAGGGCTGGTTCTCGTGTCGAGAACCAGCCCCGAAGGCGCTTGCGGGTTTCGTCCCGCAGCCAGCAGTGTCACGTCCGCTCCTCCGGGGAAGAGCAGATCAGCGCCGCCGTTGCGCAGGAAGTCGGCCGGGCCGACTTCCTGCGCAAGCGGTACGCCCCTCAGCCGCGGTTTCCCCCCGGGAGAACGCAGCGGTCGTAGACGAGTTCACGCAAGCCGCCGGCTCGGCCTCGCACCACTTCACGGGCCTCCAGCTGCCGGTCAGCCTGGTCATGGCCGATCCCATCGACCAGGCGCTCGGTGGCGGTGGGTCACTCGTCCAAGCGCAAGATGCCGGCGTCATCACCTTCGCCTCTGCACCGCTCCACGGTGGCGAGTTGCCCGGCCTGATGACACCCGAACTGGTGGAGTTCATTCGGCCAGGCCTGTCGGCTGCTGCGGCTGCACTCCTGGTGGTTGCGTCCTGCCCTGGCCTTGATGTGGTCCTCGTGTCCGCCAGCACCCCGGATCACTGGGACGATGCGGCCAAGGCCGTGACCGTTCCCCTGGCACCTGAACATCTGAGGAGCATCCTTGATGAACTCGCCGCCGGATGAGGCGACCCGGACCCGCATGGAATCCGCCCACAACACCGCAGCCCTGCTGCTGGGCTGCACGACCTGATCGACTGGCCGGAGGACGGGTATGTCTACCAGGCCGAGGTCACGGACTACGTGACCCACCCGGTCATCTCACCGGAGCGGGCTGACCTCGCCCACGACCCGGGCCTACCGAACGAATGGTGGAGCGGCCTGCGCCGCGCCCTCGGCCGGCTCGGCCAGGCGGAGGGAGTTCGCGTCACCGTCCGGCCGGAGTGGATCGAGCGAGCCTTCCCGCAGTTCCTGGGCATCCCGGCACCGGAAAAGGTCGAGCGGGTCACCGGCCATGCCGATCTGCACTGGGGCAACCTGACGGCCCCGCTCACTCTGCTCGACTGGGAGCGCTGGGGGCAGGTTCCCGTCGGCTACGACCCGGGCCTGCTTCACGCCAACAGCCTGCTCGTCCCCAGCGTGGCTGCCCGTCTGCGGTCGGAGTTCGCCTCGGTGCTGGACACTCCTGCCGGCCGGATCGGGGAACTGGTCGCCCTGGCCGAGATGCTGCAAGCGGTTGCCCGCGGTTGGTACCCCGAGCTGGCCCCGTTGCTGGCCGACCGCGCAACCGAGCTGACCGGCGTCCGACCGCCCACCATCACCACTGAGGATCACGTCGTGCTCTGAGCATCCAACCCGACCAAAGAACCCCCGCAGCCAGGCTGTCGGGGGTTCTCGCTGCGAGAACCAACCCCGACCCCGAGATTGCGCAGGAAGTCGGGCGGGCCGACTTCCTGCGCAGCGCAACGGCGGTGCGGGTCAGCCGCGGTTGGCGGCCGGGAGGACGTAGCGGTTGTAGACGAGTTCGCGCAGGACGTCGTCGCCGCCTTCCACGATCGAGACGTAGCGGACGTCGCGCAGGAGCTTGCCGATGACGGAGTCGTGGGTGTAGCCGTGGCCGCCGAAGAGTTCGGAGCCGGCGGCGGCGATGTCGAAGCCGGTCTGGCCGCAGAACATCTTGGCGGCGAGGGCGGACTTGAGGGTGCCGCGGCGGTAGAACTCCTGGGCGGCGTCGGGGCGGGCGGCGATCTCGTCCCATTCGCGGGCGGCGGCGAGGCACTGGTGGGTCATGACGTCGATCTGCATCTCGAACTGGCCGAGGCGCGCGGCGAAGACGGGGTTGTCCTCGAGCGGGGCGCCCTTGATCTGCTTGGTGGCGGCGTAGTCCATGCACAGGTCGCGGACGCGGCGGGCGATGCCGAGGGCGGTGGTGGCGATGAGGATGCGGCTCGCGTTGAGGCCGATCTCCAGGAGGCGCAGGCCGTTGCCGGTGAGGGCGTGGTCGGCGGGGACGCGGACGCCCTCCAGCAACACCTCGTACGTCGCCGACGAGCGCACGCCGATGACGTCCCACCGCTTCTCGACCACGAGGCCGGGGGTGTCGCGGGGCACGACGACGGCCTTGTAGTCGCCGGGCTCGTCCGTCGAGCGGGCGATCACGACGACGAAGCGGGCGAAGCCGGTGTTGGTGGAGAAGGCCTTCCGGCCGTCCAGCACGAGGTCGTCGCCCTCGCGGCGGACGGTGGTGGTCATGCGGCCGAGTTCGCTGCCGGCCTCATGCTCGCTGCCGAGGGTCGCGCAGAAGCCGGGGTTGCGGACGAGGCCGGGCAGGTACTTCTGCTTGAGCTCGGCACTGCCGTACAGGTTGACCATGTTCGTGGCGAGGACGGTCATGAAGAGGGTGAAGGCCGCGCCCGCGTCGCCGTAGGAGAGCGCGGAGACGATCCGCACGCTGTCCTCCAGGCCGACCCCCGCGCCGCCGTACTGCTCGGGCAGCCACCAGTTGGCGAGGCCGGCGTCGGTGAACGACTTGTAGAGCGGCAGCGGCGCGTCCGACAGCGAGTCGAGGACGGCCTCCTGCCCGATGAGCTCCTTGCGGACGAAGTCCTGGACGGCGCCCATGCGTTCGGCCTGGTGCATCTCGATTCTCCCCGTTGGACGGTGTTCTCGCTGAAGGTGTCTGCGGGGAAGTGTGACCGGGGCGGCTAAAGCATCGGCTGCGCCGAGCGGGGGCGACACAAGGCGGGCACCACGTCCGCGCATCCAATGCGGTTGGTGTCGGCGGGATCGGCCTCGCGACGAAGCCGAAGCGGCCTGGCCTTGACGATGCTCAGCCCTCCGGCCTGCGCGTTGACTGCCAGTTGATGCTACGTCAATTGGCGTCGGCCACACTGGCGATACTGAGCGACAAGCCCTGTCGCCCGTGTCCCGCATCTTCCGGAGGGCCCCGTCATGAGCCGCCCCGCCGCCCCCACCCGCCCGGACACCCACGAGATGGTCATCGTCCACCGCGTCTTTCGTCGCGAGTTCCGGTTGGCACCGGGTCTGGTTCGCGCCACCGCGAACAACGACACGGTGCGGGCCCGGCAACTGGCCGATCACCTGCATGAGATGCTCACCGCGCTGCACCATCACCACCAGGGCGAGGACGACCTGGTCTGGCCCAAGCTGCGAGAGCGCGCCGCCGGCCTGGACACCAACTCCGCTCTGGTGACCAGGATGGAGGAGCAGCACGCGCGGGTCGCCGTCCTGACGCGCGCCGTCACCGACCTGCTGGCCCACTGGGAGGCGACCGCCGCACCCGCCGCGCAGGATCTCCTGGCCACCACGCTCACCGACCTCGCCACGGCCCTCAACGAGCACCTCCAGGAGGAGGAAGACCTGATCCTCCCCTTGGTCGCCCAGCACCTGACCGTCGCGGAGTGGCAGGAGCTGGCCGCTCGCGGCCTGGCGAGCATCCCGAAGAAGAGGCGCCTCGTCTTCCTCGGCGCGATCTTCGAAGACTGCACCGCTGCCGAGGAGAGCGCATTCCTCGCCGTTCTTCCGGCCTTTCCCCGCCTCCTCTGGCGCCTCGCCGGCCCCCGCGCGTACCGCACTCACATCTCCCGCCTCCGCCAGGGCCTCCCCACCACCTGACCACCACCTTGCCGAAGCCCCGCCCGACCGACTGGTCACAGAACCCGGCGCCGTCCCGACGCGTACCCGGGCGGTGCTGTCGGCATGGCGCAGGACGGCCTGTGCGATTGCCGATCGGCGGAGCGCTGAGCCGTGATCCGGCCGCGCCGGTCGAAGCGGGGGCGGTGAACCTTCCGGCGGGGCGCCTCACCACGTGGCGGAAGGTCCACCACCGATCGCCGACCCACGTCGTCGTCGAAACCGCAGCCGGATTCAGGCCGTGAGGGCGACACGTCGCATGCTGTGGCCTGCCGCCTCCGCAAAGGCGTTCGGACGGAAGCGTGGTTGCCAGTGGATCCGGATGTGCTAGACCGCTGCGCCGAGGGCCATCGGGAGGGCCTGGCGGCCGTTGATGTCGAGCTTGCGGTAGACGCGGGTGAGGTGTTGTTCGACGGTGCTGACGGTGATGAAGAGCTTGACGGCGATCTCGCGGTTGGTGCAGCCGTGGACGGCGAGGATCGCCACGCGCCGTTCCGAGTCGCTGAGTTCGGAGCCGAGTGGGGCGGCGGTGGCGACCGGCGCCTGCGGGCGTTGCGAAGGGCGGGGCGAGTGGCCGAGGACCTGGTCGTGGAGCGTTTCGGCGCCGCATTCGCGGGCGAGGTGCCAGGCGCGGCGCAGGACGATCTCGGCGCGGCCGGTGTCGCCGCGTTCCTTCAGGACCTGGCCGAAGTCGTCGAGAGCGAGGGCGAGTTCGTAGCGGTCGCCGCAGCGGCGGAGGTCCTCGACGGCCCGGGTGAGGAGGGCCTGGCGTTCCTTGGGTTCGCCGAGGGCGGCCTGGAGGCGCAGCGTGGTGCCGGAGACCTTGGGGTGGCGGGCGTCGGGGGTGGCGAGCTGGTCGGCGACGAAGCGGGTGGCCTGGGTGACCTCGCCGAGGCGCAGGAGGGCTTCGGCGGCGCCGGTGCGCCAGGGCAGGATGAGCGGGCGGTCGATGCCCCAGCGGCGCATGGTGCGGCCGAGGTCGAGGAAGTCGCCGAGGGCGGCGTTGAAGCGGTGGACGGCGAGGTGGTGGCGGCCGCGCGCCCACAGGTAGGCGAGGCCGTGCACGGAGCCGGCGAGGCCGTCGGGCTGGGCGCGGGAGAGTTCGCGGGCGGCGTCGTCGTGGCGGGCGAGGGCGGTCTGGGCGCGGACGAGGGTCGCGGTGATGCCGGCGGCGAAGAGGCTGTCGACGCCTTCGGGGCCTTCGGGCAGGAGGGCGAGGGCCGCCCGGGCGCCCTGTTCGGCGGCGGCGAGGTCGCCCTGGCCGAGTCTGGCCTCGGCGTTGAGGGCGGTGAAGAGGGCCTCCCAGCCGACGGCGCCGCTGCGGGCGGCCTCGGCGCGGAAGACCTGGGTCCAGGTGGCGGCGGTGGCGGGATCGTCGCCGTGGAGGAGGCAGCGGACGGCCTGGGCGACGGCGGGGAGGGTGCCGTCGGTGAGGTGGACGCCGCGCAGGAACTTCTCGACGGCGGTGGCGGCGCCGTTGCCGGGCGCGTGGTCGGGTACGCGCCAGAGGGCGATCGGCGCGCCACTCTCGGCCCACTGCGGGAAGGCGGTGAGGCCGTCCAGCGGGTCGAGGCGGCGGCTGCGCACCGGACGTCCGGGCGAACTCACGGGCGAGGACGGCGTGTTGAGGCGGGCCATGACCTCCACCGCCTCGTCGATGCGGCCCTGGACGGTGAGCAGGCGGGCCAGCGGTACGAGGCCGTCGGTGTCGAGCCGGCCGTCGCGCAGGAGCCGCAGCGGTTCGGCGAGGTGGCGCTCGGCGGCGCCCGGGTCGGTGCGTCCGGCGGCGGCGGCGATGCGGATCCGGAAGCGGGCGCGCTGCTCCTCGTCCGTGCTGCCGCGGAACGCCAGGTCGAGGCAGGCGACCGCGCGGTCCACGGCGCCTTCGGCGAGCAGCTGTTCGGCGGCGGCGCACAGGACGGGCGGCGCCCACTCGGGCATCGGGCCGCCGGCGGCGAGGAGTTGGGCGGCCACGGCGTGGGCGGGCAGGCCGCGGCGCTGGGCGAGGGCGGCGGCGGTGCGGTGCAGCGAGCCGCGCGTCTCCGGGTCCATCCAGTCGAGGACGGCGGCGCGCGCGACGGGGTGGCGCACCTGCGCGTCGGTGGTGAAGCCGGCGGCGTCGAGGCCGGCCAGCTCGCGGGCGACGGCGGCCGGCGTGACGTCCAGCAGGCGGGCCACCAGCTCGGCGGTGGCGAGCTCGCCGAGCACCGCCAGGCCTTCGGCGACCCGGCGGGTGGCGGGCGGGCAGCGGTGCAGGCAGGTGATCACGGCCTGGGCGAACGGCCCGGTGGCGGTCGGCTCGGCGCCGGTCGGCTCGGCGGGGGCGGGCCCGTCCAGCGACTCCAGCGACGCCCCCCGCTCCTCCAGCAGCGCCCGCAGCAGCAGCGGGTTGCCGCCGGAGGCGTCCGCGAGCGCGCCCGCGGCGGCCTCGCCGAGGCTTCCCCGCAGCGCCTCGACCATCGCCGCGCGCTCCAGCCGTTCGAGCCGCATGCGCCGGAAGTTGGGCAGGCGCAGCAGTTCGGTGCGGAACAGCGGGTCGGCGGCGCGGAACGTCGGGTCCGCACGGAACTGCGGGTCGTCGCCGCGCTCGTGGACGGACTCGGAGAGCACCAGCACCAGGCGCTCCCCGCGGCTGCGGCGGGCGAGGTGCAGGAGGTAGCGGCGGGACAGGTCGTCGGCGTGGTGCAGGTCGTCGACGCAGATGACGACGGGCGCGCTCGCGCCGAGGCGCTGCACGGCGGTGCAGAACGCCTGCATCGCCTCCACCCGCGACGCCCTCGACGGCGCCGCCGCCACCTCGCCCGAGCCCGCGCCCGAGGCCGACGCCGCGCCCGAGCCCGAGGCCGAGCCCGCGCCCGCGCCCGCGCCCGCGCCCGCGCCTAACGCCGCCGCCTCCGACGCCACCGCGGGCGCGAGGCCCGGCGCGCGGTCGGCCGCGCACGCCGCGAGCTGGGCGATCACGCCCAGCTCGAGGTCGCGCTCGTCCTCGATGGCGATGGCGCGCAGTACGACGGCGCCGCCGGCGGCGGCCCGATCGGCGGCGGTCTCGGTGAGGTCGCTCCGGCCG
>NZ_JBFBDY010000184.1:0-12040 GCF_040683475.1 Kitasatospora sp. NPDC093558
GCGATGGCGGCGGCGGAGGCGACCGTCTCCAGGCAGCCGCGGGCGCCGCAGCCGCAGGGTTCTCCGGCGGCGAGTTCGACGGGCAGGTGGCCGAGTTCGCCGGCCTTCGCGTGGCTGCCGGTCAGGGGGCGGCCGTCGAGGACGAGGGCCGCGGCCACGCCCGTGCCGACCGGGACGAACAGGAAGTTGGCGCTGCCCCGGCCCGCCCCGAGCCGGGCCTCGGCGAGGCCGCCGGCCCGGACGTCGTGGGTGAGGGCGACGGGGATGCCGAGTTCCTCGGCGAGCCGGTCGCGGACGGGCAGGCGGTGCCAGCCGAGGTTCGCGGCGAGCACCGCGCGGCCGGCCGCCTCGTCGACGACGCCGGGGATCGCGAGTCCGGCCGCCACCGGACGGTAGTGGTCGGCGAGTTCGCGGGCCGTGGCAAGCACCGTCGTCAGTACCGCCTCCGGGCCGTGCTCGGCCCCGGTGGGGCGGCGGGTGACGGCTCGCAGGCGGCCGTCCGGGCCGGCCGCGCCGCCCTTGATCCAGGTGCCGCCGACGTCGAGGGCGATGACCGTGTTCACGGCCGGGTGAGGACGATCGACCGGGTGAGGTGGCGCGGCTTGTCGGGATCGAGGCCGCGGGCCTTGGCGAGTTCGACGGCGAGCCGCTGGGCGCGGATCAGGTCGGCGAGCGGGTCCAGGCCGGTGACGGAGGTGGCGGCGCCGATCGCGCGGACCTGGTCGAGCAGGCCGGTCGGCGGCTCGCCGAAGAACCAGACGACGGTGTCGGGCGCGGTGACGCTGATCGGGCCGTGCCGGTACTCCATCGCGGGGTAGGACTCCGCCCACGACCCGGAGGCCTCGCGCAGTTTCAGCGCCGCCTCGTGCGCGAGCCCGGAGGTCCAGCCGGTGCCGAGGAAGGTGAACTGCCGTGCCCCGAGGGCGCCTTCGGGCAGCTCGGCGGCCAGTGCGCGCTCGGCCTGGGCGGGCAGGTCGGCCGGTGCGTGGCCGAGCCGGGCGCGCAGGAGGGCGATGGTGGTGGTGGCGAAGCGCGTCTGGACGACGGACTCCTCGTCGGCGAAGGCCAGGTCGACGACGGTGTCGGCGAGGGCGCTGATCGGCGTCGTGGGGTCGCCGGTGATCGCGGTGCGGGGCGTCCGGTCGGCGCGGGAGAGCGCGGTCAGCACCTCGGTCGTCGTCCCGGAGCGGCTGAGGGCGAGGAGCCTGTCGTAGCGGCGGTCGGCCGGGAACTCGGAGGCCGGGAACGCGTCCGTCTCGCCGTGTCCGGCGGCCTCGCGCAGCGACGCGTACGCCTGGGCGACGTAGAAAGAGGTGCCGCAGCCGATCACGGCCACCCGCTCGCCCGGTTCGGGCAGTCCGGCCGGTTCCAGCTCCAACGCCCGCCGCCAGCAGTCCGGTTGAGCGGCGATCTCACGTTCGACATGACTCACAAGGGCCTCCCCGCCTACGGCGCCAACAGCTCCCGCAACTCTGCTACGTATGCTCAAATCTGTTGCGCTTCATGCTCAACAGAGCAAGATTGAGCAACCGGCGGCGAGGTTACACGCAGTTCCACTCACACGGAAGACCGCCTTCGGATCGCAGCCCGTACGGCACAGGTACGGCACACGCGCGGCAAAACGTACGGCAACACTTCGATAACGCGCCCGCCATGGCCGTCGCCAAGGGGGCACACTCTGGGCACGCTGCTGATCGAAAATGATCGACGATCCGCGCGATCGCACAACTTCACGCAGTTCACGCAGTACGGTCGACTCGCAAAGGCGGTCCAGGAATGAAGCGGCCTCTCCTCGCCCTCTCAGCGGCCACCCTGGCCGGCACGCTCGCCCTGTCGGCGTGCAGCAAGGGCTCCGGCTCCGGCGGCACCTCCGCCGACGGCGTCACCACGATCCGGTTCGTCGCCGCCGACTACGGCTCCAACGGGCAGAACCCGAGCCAGGCGTACTGGCAGGGCGTCATATCCGCCTTCGAGCAGCAGAACCCGAAGGTCAAGGTGGACCTCCAGGTCATCAACTGGAACGACCTCGACACCCAGGTCAAGACCATGGTCCAGAACGGCAACCAGCCCGACCTCCTGCAGACCGGCGGCTACGCCGACTACGCGAAGAACGGCATGCTCTACCCGGCGGGCGACGTCCTCTCCCCCGCCACCGCCGACGACTTCGTCCCCGCCCTCGCGAAGGCCGGCGTCCAGGACGGCACCCAGTACGGCATCCCGTTCGTCTCCAGCGCCCGGATGTTCCTGATCAACAACGCGCTCTTCCGCAAGGCCGGCCTCGACCCGGCCAACCCGCCGAAGACCTGGGACGACGTCACCGCCGCCGCGACCGCCCTGAAGCGGGCCGGCGTCGAGGTGCCGCTCGGCGTGCCGCTCGGCAAGGAGGAGGCGCAGGGCGAGTCGTTCATCTGGATGCTCGGCAACCACGGCGGCTACCAGGACGCGAGCGGCAAGTACGCCATCAACTCCCCCGCCAACGTCGCCACCTTCACCCAGCTGAAGTCCTGGGTCGACGCGGGCCTGACCGAGCAGAGCCCGGCCGCCGTCAACCGCACCGACCTCACCAAGGACTTCACCTCGGGCAAGGTCGGCATGCTCAACGGCATCCCGACCCTCCTGGGCGACGTCAAGACCATGGACGTCAGCTGGACCGCGATGCCCGGCAAAGACGCCGTCAGCCCGTCCACGCTCGGCGTCGCCGACTGGGTGATGGCCTTCAAGAAGGGCGGCCACAAGGACCAGATCAAGGCGTTCCTCGACTTCGCCTACGCCAAGGACAGCACGGTGAAGTTCGCCAAGGAGTACAGCCTGCTGCCGGTCACGAAGTCCGCGCTCACCGTCCTGCAGGCCGACCCCGACGAGAAGGCGCTCGCGCCGTTCCTGCGCATCCTGCCGACCGCCACCTTCTACCCGCTCAGCGACCCTACCTGGCCCGGCGTCTCGGCCCAGGTCAAGACGCAGATCGGGACGGCCGTGAGCGACCCGAAGAAGGCGCTGGACGCCCTCCAGCAGGCCGCCGTCCAGGCCGGCCAGTGACCGTGCCCCGCGCTCCGATCCCCCGCCCACGCCGGAACCAACGGCATCGCCAAGACCCGCTGCGCCGCCTCGGCCCGGTGCCGTGGCTGGCGCCCGCCGTCCTGCTGATCCTCGCCGTCGTCGTCTGGCCGGTGGTGGAGATGGTCCGCACGTCGCTGCGGCGCATCGACACCACCGGCACCGACCACGGCGCGGCCGGCCTGGCCAAGTACCGCAAGCTGTTCGCCGATCCGCGGCTGCCCGAGGTGCTCGGCTGGACGGTGGTGTGGACGGTCGCCGTCGTCGGCCTGACGATGCTGCTCTCCCTCGCCCTGGCCCAGCTGTTCGACCAGGAGTTCCCCGGCCGGCGGATCACCAGGTGGGCGCTGATCGCGCCGTGGGCGGCGTCCGTGCTGATGACCGCGATCGGCTTCCGGTGGATGCTCGACCAGGTCGCCGGGGTGCTCAACCGGCTCCTGGTCGACCTCGGCCTGATCGACCGCCCGCAGGCCTGGCTCGGCGACGCGGCGCACGCGAAGCCGTGGCTCGTCGCCGTCGCGGTGTTCGTCTCCCTGCCGTTCACCACCTACACCCTGCTGGCGGGCCTGCAGACCGTGCCCGCCGAGGTGTACGAGGCGGCGCGCGTCGACGGCGCGTCCCGCTGGCAGACCTACCGGCGGGTGACGCTGCCGCTGCTGCGCCCGGCGTTCCTGGTCGCCCTGGTGGTGAACCTGATCAACGTCTTCAACTCCTTCCCCGTCATCTGGGGCATGACCCAGGGCGGGCCCAACGCCGACACGGCCACCACCACCGTGTTCATGTACATGCTGCGCGGCTACGACGTCGCGGAGTCGGCGGCCATGTCGGTGGTCAACTTCGCCGTCGTGATCGTCATGGTGCTGCTCTTCCTCAGGGTCAGCCGCTGGAACGAGGAGGAGAGCCAGTGAAACGTTCCGGCGCCCGCACCACCAGGACCGCCCTGCTGGCCGCCACCGCCTGGGCGCTGGCGGCGCTCTTCCTGCTGCCCTACCTGGAGATGCTCGTCACCGCCGGCCGCCCGTCCGGCGAGCTGCGCGACAACGGCTACCTGCCGGGCCACTTCGACTGGTCGTCGTTCACCGCCGTCTGGCGCGACACGACGCTCGGCCAGAACCTCCAGGTGACCCTGGTGGTCGCGGCCGGCTCGACACTGCTGGTGCTGCTGGTCGCGCTGCCCGCCGCGTACTACACGGCCCGGGTACGCTTCCGGGGGCGCAAGGCGTTCCTGCTGCTGGTCCTCGTCACGCAGATGTTCCAGCCGACGGCCCTCCAGGTGGGCCTCTACCGGGAGTTCTACACACTGGACCTGCTGGACACGATCCTCGTCCTGGTGCTCGCCAACGCCGCGTTCAACCTGGCGTTCGCGATCTGGATCCTGAGCGCCTACATCGCCGCGATCCCGGTGGAGCTGGAGGAGGCGGCCCGGATCGACGGCACCGGCCGGCTCGGCGCGCTGTGGCGCGTGACGCTGCCGCTGGCGCTGCCCGGGGTGGTGACGGCGGTGATCTTCACGTTCATCGCGGCCTGGAACGAGTTCATCATGGGCCTGACCCTGACGACCTCCCCGGACCGGCAGCCGCTGACCGTCGGGATCAACAACATGATCGGCGCCTACAGCGTGCAGTGGAACCAGGTGTTCGCCGCGTCGCTCGTGGCGATCGTGCCGGTCGTCGTCCTCTTCGCGGTGATCGAACGGCACGTCGTCTCGGGCCTGACCGCCGGTTCCGTCAAGTAGCCGATGCAGGACGGGCGTTCACACCCGAAGACCGTCACACTCGCAAGACGTGCACCCCGCAGTCCGTGATGGCCTTCTCCTGGGCGTCCGTCATGCCGGTGTCCGTCACGATGTCGTGCACCTCGGCGAGCGGGCAGATCGACGCGAAGGTGACCCGGCCGACCTTGGTGCTGTCCGCCAGGACCACCGACCGCGCGCTGCTGCGCAGGAACGCGCGGTCGGTCTGGGCCTCCATCTCGTCGTGCGTCGTGCAGCCCTCGTGCGGGGTGAGGCCGTCGACGCCGACGAACGAGACGTCGAAGTGGTACTGGGAGAGCATCCGTTCGGCCGCCGGGCCGATCAGCTCGTAGCTCGCCGAGCGGGCGATGCCGCCGATCACCACCAGCCGGATCTCGGGGCGGACGATGAGCTCGGCCGCTACGTTGACGGCGTTGGTCACGACGGTGACGCCGCCGCGCTCGGCCAGCACCCGGGCCAGCTCGCTCGTCGTCGTGCCGCCGGTGAGGCCCACGACCGCACCCTCGGGCACGAGTTCGGCCGCCGCGCGGGCGATCCGGCGCTTCTCCTCCTGCTGCTTCTCGCTGCGGTGCCGCAGCGGCAGTTCGAGGTTGACCGCCCCGGTGACGGCACCACCGCGGGTGCGGTGCAGCAGCCCTTGGTCGTGCAGTTCCTGGAGGTCCCGGCGCACCGTGGCCCCCGACACCCCGAGCAGCTCGGCGAGCGCGTGCACATCCGCGCTCCCGGCCTCCGAGATGTGGGACAGGATCCGTGCGGCGCGATCAGCTTTGAGCATGACCGGAGTGTAGCCCCGGGGCACGACACCTGCGCAGCCCTGGGTGATTCCCGAACGACCCACCGCCCGGGCCGAGATCACGACCTGCGCGAAGCTGCGCAATTTGCCATGAACCAATCAACAATGAACAGGTCGGACGGGACGCCGGTACGACACGGCCGCCCCGGGCCGGGAGTGGCCCGGGGCGGCCGACAGTACCCCGACAGCAGCGGTGAATCCGCCGGTCAGAACGCCGAGTTGGCGAACCAGAGGGCCGGCAGGGCCTCGTCGCCCTCGACGGTGACGGCCGCCGAGGTGTGGTCGATGCGGCCGTACAGGAGCAGGAGCAGATCGGCGGCGCTCGCGGAGATCGTCGCGTCGGCCGGGGTGGCCTCGCCGGCGGGGGTGGCCTCGCCGGCGGGGGCGAGGCCGAAGCCGTCGGGGCGCAGCCGGACGAGCCAGGTGCCGTCGCCGTCGGTGCGGGTGAAGCGGATGCTGCGGTCCTCGGCGCGGAGCTTGGCGGTGCCCGGGGCGAAGAACGACGCGTACGGCAGGTTGGTGAGGAACTCGTCGACGCCGTCGGCAGCGAGGTCCGGCGCGATGTCGGCCTTGCCGCCGAGGGCGAGTTCGGCGTCGACGCGGTGGACGAGGGTCTCGAACAGCATCCGGCGCACCCAGAAGCGGGCGTGCTGGTCGGCGCCCCAGGCCCACATCGGGGCGTCGAGGTCGGTGGCGGCGAAGGTCTCGCCGGCCTCGGCCACCGCCTCCGCCAGCCAGTCCGGGTACGCCTCGACCTGCTCGGGGAGCTTGAGGTCGACGTCCCGGCTGGTGGGCGGCTGCTGGATGCCCTGGCGCAGCAGGACAGTGAACCAGCGCTGGACGCTGCCCGCGTGGCGGACGAGGTCGGCGAGGGTCCAGCCGGGGGTGGTGGGCACCGGGGTGGCCGGGTCGGCGGCCCGCACGGCGCCGACGAAGCGGGCGGTCTCGGCGGCTACGGCGGCGCTGTGGTCGAGCGGGGTCATTAGGGGAGTTCTCCAGAGGGACGGCAGAAGGAACGGGGCTCAGACGAGGGGCTTGTCGACGACGGCCTTGAGGTGGCTGAACGTGTCGATCGAGTACTCGCCGTGGTAGCGGCCCATGCCGCTCCCGCCGACGCCGCCGAACGGCAGCTCGGGCATCGCCAGGTGCAGGACGGGCAGGCCGAAGTTGAGCGCGCCCGACGACGTCTCCTCGGCCAGGCGGCGCTTGGTCTCGGCCGACTCGGTGAAGGCGTACAGGGCGAGCGGCTTGTCGCGCTCGTTGATGAAGGCGATCGCCGCGTCCAGGTCGGGGACGGTGAGGACGGGCAGGATCGGGCCGAAGATCTCGTCCTGCATCACCGCGGCGGTGGGCTCGACGTCGGCGAGGACGGTCGGGGCGAGGTAGCGGGCCGCGCGGTCGTGGGTGCCGCCGGTGACGGTCCGGCCGTCGCCGAGCAGGGCGGTGAGCCGGTCGAAGTGGCGCTCGCTGACGATGCGTCCGTAGTGCTCGGCGGTGGCCGGGTCGTCGCCGTACAACTCGTGGACGGCGGCGGCGAGTTCCTTCTCCAGTTCGGCGGCGGTGTCGCCGATGGCCAGCACGTAGTCCGGGGCGACGCAGGTCTGGCCGGCGTTGAGGAACTTGCCGCGGGCGATCCGGCGGGCGGTGACGGCGAGGTCGGCGCCGGGCTCGACCACGACCGGGCTCTTGCCGCCGAGTTCGAGCGTGACCGGGGTCAGGTGGCGGGCCGCGGCGGCCATGACGATCCGGCCGACCGTGCCGTTGCCGGTGTAGAAGATGTGGTCGAAGCGCTGCTCCAGCAGGGCGGTGGTCTCCGGGACGCCGCCCTCGACGACGGCCACGGTCTCGCCGAGGTAGCGCGGCAGCAGCTCGGCGATCGCCGCGGACGTGGCGGGGGTGAGCTCGCTGGGCTTGACGACGGCGGTGTTCCCGGCGGCCAGGGCGCCGACCAGCGGCGAAAGGGCCAGCTGGAGCGGGTAGTTCCACGGCGCGATGACGAGCACGACGCCCAGCGGGTCGCGGACGACGGTGGCCTCGGCGGGCCGGAACGGCTCGGGGACGGCGGCCGGCCGCGGGCGCAGCCACTCGGCCAGGTGCGCGACGGTGTGGTCGAGTTCGTTGAGCGTGAAGCCGATCTCGCTGCGGTAGGACTCGGCGGCGCTCTTGCCGAGGTCGGCGCGGAGGGCCTCCTGGAACACCTCGGCCTGTTCGGTGAGCAGGGCGCGCAGCGCGGCGAGGCGGTCGAGGCGGTCGGCGAGCGGCCGGGTGCGGCCGGTGGCGAACGCGGCCCGCAGCCGGGCGACGGCGGCGGGGATGTCCTCGGCGGGGGCGGAGGCGGGGGTGCCTTCGGCGGGGGCGGTGGCGGAGGAGTCGGACAGTGCGGTCATGGGAGTCTCGCGGTCCTTCGGGATGGCTTGCGCGCATCGATGTTTCATCACTTGAAGCAATACCGACGCTAGACGTGAAAGGTTGAGTTTGTCAATCATTTCCCGGGGGTGGTGTCGGGGGCGGTGCCCGGGGAGCCGCCGGTCCCCCACTGATTCGCCCCCACCAGGCCGGATGCGGCACAGTGACCCCATGAGCGCGAACACGAGGAGTCACCTACCCCCCGGACGGCGCAAGCCCGTCCAGCAGCGCAGCCAGGAGCGGTACGGCCGCATCCTGGACGCCTGCGCCGGGCTGCTCGACGAGGTAGGCCCCACCGCGCTCACGACCAAGGAGGTCGCCGCCCGCGCCCAGGTGCCGATCGGCACCCTGTACCAGTTCTTCGCCGGCAAGGAGGACCTGCTCGCCGCGCTCGCGAGCCGCAACCTCGACCACTACCTCCAGCGGCTGGACGACCGGCTCGCGCAGGCCGCCCCGGTCGGCCCGGCCCGGTTCACCGACCTGGCGGTGGAGGAGTTCGTCGCGATGAAGCGCTCCGTGCCCGGCTTCGGGCAGCTCGACTTCGGGCTCGCAGGCGCCGCCGTCCCGCCCGGCGTCCGCAACGGGCAGCACCTGCTCGACACGGACGTGGACAACAACACCGCCGTCGCGCTGCGCCTCCAGGCCCTCGGCGGCGAACTCTTCGCGGCGACCGACCCCGCCGCCCTCACGCTCGCCCTGCGGGTCGCCCTGGAGGCGGCCGACGCGGTCCTCAAGCTCGCCTTCCGCGGCGACCCGGACGGCGACCCGGCGCTGATCACCGAATGCAAGCGGTTGGTGCGCAGTTACCTTGCGGAGCAGCTCGCGTAACCGCGTTCCGAACCTCCCGTCCCGTGCGCCCGAGGCGTTGCGGCGCCGCTCCCCGCGCAGCACAGTGGAAACAGACCGGCCGCCGACGCGGCCACCAGGACCCGAGGAGCAGACCCATGCACGCAGCGGTAGGTGACCAGCTCCACATCCACAGCAGGTCGGTGGGAATGACGGACCAGAAGGGCATCATCACCGAGGTGCGCGGCCTCAACGGCGAACCGCCGTACGTCGTCCGCTTCGACGACGGCCACGAAGGCCTGATCTACCCCGGCCCCGACTGCAACATCGAACCCGCGCAGTCCCTCCGGGCGGACCGCTGACCAACGCGCCCGCCGCCCCGTCCCCGACCCGGGCGAGGTGGTGAGGAGCGGTGTCCGCCCCCGCGACCCCGCTGCCCGGGGCACTCGCCGGGCTCGCGCCACTGCTGGACCACTACGGGTACCTGGCGGTGGCGCTGCTCGTGCTGCTCGACAACTGCGGCATCCCGGTGCCCGGGCAGACCATCCTGATCCTCGCCAGCGTCTACGCCGGCAGCGGGCACCTCGACTTCGCCGCGGTCCTGGTGATCGCCTTCGCCGCGGCCACGCTCGGCAACTCCCTCGGCTACCTGATCGGCAGCACCGGCGGGCGCGCGTTCGTCCACCGCTGGGGCCGCTACGTGCTGCTCACCCCGGCCCGGATGGAACGCGCCGACGGCTTCTTCGCCAAGCACGGCGGGAAGGTCGTCGCGGTGGCCCGGTTCGTGGACGGGCTGCGCCAGACCAACGGCATCATCGCCGGCACCACCGAGATGCCGTGGCGGCGGTTCGCCGTCTTCAACGTCATCGGCGCGGCGCTGTGGACGGGCGCGTGGGGCACCTTCGGGTACGTCGCCGGCGCCAACATCGGCGCGGTGTACCGGACGGCGATCCGCTACCAGCTCTGGTTCGCGATCGGCCTCGGGATCCTCGTCGCCGCGCTCCTGGTCCGCCAGGTGGTGCGCTACCGGCGCCGGCGCCGCGAGGACGACGCCGGCGACGACGCAAACGACGGCTAACGCAGGGGGAACACCTCGAACGGCACGGCGAAGCGCACTCCGAGCCGGGTGCCCGCGCCACGGCCGAAGCCCTCCAGGAACTCGCGCGGGTCCGCCATCCAGCCGCCCAGGCCCGCCAGGTACGCCTTGTGCTCCTCCAGCGAGGCGACGCCCAGGTCGAAGGTGTCCGTGGTGTCCACCGCGTGCCGGGCGTCCGGTGAGGAGGCCGCCCAGACCTGCCGGACGCCGTTCCACGGCTCGTACCCCTCCGCCACCAGCTCGCGGAACACCCACCGGTTGCCCGCGTCCCGGACGGCGTCCAGGGTGGCCCGGCCGACCGCGATGTGGTCCGCCTGGTTCGGCATCGTCCCGCCGTACGTCTCACGGAAGTTGCTCGTGATGACGATGTCCGGCCGGTGCCGGCGCACCGCGCGGGCGATGTCGCGGCGCAGCGCCAGCCCGTACTCCAGCATGCCGTCCGGGTGGCCGAGGAACTCGACGGTGTCGACGCCGACCACGGCCGCCGAGGCGATCTGCTCGGCCTCGCGCAGCGGCCCGCACTCCTCGGGCGCCATCGAGTCGATCCCGGCCTCGCCGCTCGTGACCATCACGTAGACGACCTTCTTGCCCTGCCCGGTCCAGCGGGCGACGGCGGCGGCCCCGCCGTACTCCATGTCGTCGGGGTGCGCGACGACGGCGAGCGCCGTCCCCCAGTCCTCGTCGACGGGCTCGAACGGCTCGGGTGCCTGCTCGGTCATGGCGGTACTGCCTCTCGGTGCGGCTGCGCTTCGAACTGTCGTTCCGAGGGTGAGCCTAGAAGACGGCCCGTCAGAGCGCCCGCGGGACTTGCCCCTGACCCGCGCGTCAGGGTTTAGCGTCCCGGCACCGCGGCGGAGCCCCTGCCGCGTCCACCCGAGGAGGCCCACCATGCCGCTGCCCGCCACCCCGCCGCCCGCCACCACCCGCGTCGTCCGGCTCGCCGCCGACCCCGCCGGGCTGCCCGAGCCCGGGGACTTCGCCGTCGCCGAGGAGCCGCTGCCGGCACCCGGACCGGGCGAGGTGCTCGTCCGCAACCGGGCCTTCCAGGTCTTCCCCGGCCTGCTCACCCTGATCAACCGCGAGGCCACCGGCACGCCGCTGCCCCCGATCCGGCCCGGGGACGCGCTGTTCGGGCCGGCACTCGGCGAGGTGCTGGCCGCGCCCGCGGACGGCCCGCTGCGCCCGGGTGACCTGGTCACGCACGTGCACGGCTGGCGGGAGCACGCGGTCGCGGACGCCGCCGGGTTCACGGCCGTCGAGGCCGGCTGGCCGGACCCGCTCGCCCTGCTCTCCCCCGGCAGCGCGGCCTACGGCGGGCTGACCCGCACGGCCGGGGTGCGGGACGGCGACGTGGTGCTGGTGACCGGCGCGGCGGGGGCGGTCGGCAGCCTGGCCGGCCAAGTGGCCCGGCTGCTCGGCGCGGCCCGGGTGATCGGTACCACCGGCTCGCCCGCCAAGGCCGCCCGGCTCACCGCCGAATTCGGCTACGACGCCGTGCTGATGCGCGGCAGGCGACCGTTCGTGGAGCAGCTCGCCGAGGCCGCGCCGGACGGGATCGACGTCCTGCTGGACACGGTCGGCGGCGAGCAGCTGACCGCCGCCGTGGCCGCGGCCCGGCCGGGCGCACGGTTCGCCCTGGTCGGAGCACTGTCGGGGCAGCTCGCGCCGGACGGACAGGGCGGCACCGCACCCGCGGTCCTGGACGTCCGCCCGCTGATCGTCAAGGGCGTGACGCTGCGCGGATTCCGGGGCACCGACCAGCCCGGACTGGACGCCGAGTGGCGCGAGCGCTTCGGCGCCTGGCTGCGCGCGGGCCTCATCACCGCCCCCCGCACCCGCGTCGCGGGCATCGATCGGGCGCCGCAGGCGTTGCGTCGGTTGATCGACGGCGAGGCCTTCGGGGCCCTGATCGTCGAGCTCTAGACGGGGACGGCGGGAGGACGAGGATGCGGATCGGCGACGCCGCGGCAGCGGCGGGCACCACACCCAGGGCACTGCGCTTCTACGAACAGCGAGGCCTGCTCCGCCCGCCGCCGCGCTCGCCCTCGGGCCAGCGCGAGTACGGCCGGGCCGAGATCGTACGGATCCGGGCCATCCGGGAGCTGCTGGCCTTCGGCCTGACCGTCGAGGACGTCGCCGAGCGCGCGCACCG
>NZ_JBFBDY010000185.1:0-12001 GCF_040683475.1 Kitasatospora sp. NPDC093558
AGCGACGAGCTGGAACTCCTCGCCGTCGGCTTCCTGGCGATGCTGGCCTACTCGATCCAGCCGCCGGACGGTGTCCGGGGCGGTGTCCGGGGCGGTGTCCGGGGCGGGCTTCGACGGCAGGCGGCCATCACGGCCGGGGCCTTCCTGCCCGGCCTCACCGTGAGCGCGTGCCGGTGCCGAGCAGGACCTCGAACAGCTCCGCGCACGCTGCGACGGCGCCCCCCGGGGGAAAACCTCCGGCGGCGCCGTCGCGGTGTAGGGGTGGGTCAGCCGGAGCACCCGGGGACGGGGGTCGGGCTGCCTGCGCAGTTGGTCGGGTGGTTGTCGGCCACGGCGGTGGCGATGAGTCCCACCGTGCCGGCCTTGTTGTAGATGCCGCCGGGGGCGGTGTCGGCGCTGTTGTCGGTCACGGTGCTGGCGATGAGGGTCGCGGTGCCCAGGTTGAAGAGGCCGCCGCCGGTGGCGCCCGGGCTGTTGGCGGTGTTGCCGCTGACGGTGCTGGCCTCCAGGGTCAGCGTGGCGGTGCTGATGTTGGCAATGCCGCCGGCGTTGCCCGCGGTCGCGGTGTTGCCGCTGACGGTGGTGTCCTGCAGCGTCATGGTGCCGTGGTTGCTGATGCCCGCACTGACGGCTGCCGTATTGCCCTTGACCAGAGCCGATTGCACTGTGGCGGTGCCGCTGTTGAAGATGCCGCCGACGGCACCGGCTGCGGCGTTGTCGCTGACGTCGCCGCCGTTCATCGTCAGCTTGCCGTTCGCTCCGATGAAGACGCCGCCGCCGTTGCCGCCGGAGTTGCTCCTGATGCTGCTGGCCTGCAGGGTCAGCGCGCTGCCACTGAAGATGCCGCCTCCGAAACCGGCTGCGGCCGTGTTGTGGTCGACGCTGCTCGCCCGCAGGATCACCGTGCCGTTGACGAAGGTGGCGATCCCGCCGCCGACGCCACCGGCGGAGTTGCCGGTGACGGTGCTCGACTGGAGTGTCAGGCTGCCGGCGTTGATGTTCTGGATGCCACCGCCGTCGCCGGGAGTGCTGCCGCCCCTGATCGTGCCGCTGTTGAGGGTGAGCTTGCCGCCGTCGACCCTGATGATGAAGAAGTGGGGAGTGCCCGCTGCCGTGGACCGTTCGATGATGTCCCCGTCGGCGTTGATGGTGATCGGAGTGGTGATGGCCGGCAGGCCCGCGTCGCCCCCGTTGAACGCCGTGGTGAGGGTGTACGTGCAGCCCGGGGCCAGGTTCAGGGTGCCCCCACCGGACCCGTTGGCCGTACTGATCGCGGTGATCAGTGCCGCGGTGTCGCACGGAACGAAGGTCGCGGCCCCGGCGGTCGTCGGGACGACGGCCAGGCCGAGACCGAGGGCCGTGCCCGTCGCAAGGTACCGGGGGATGTGCAGATTCCGCATGGTGCTCCTCAGGGAACTCACGGGCCGCCCGAGCTCGACTGTGGAGTGGGCCGGCAGGTCGGCTCCGACGGCACGCGCCTGTCGCTCGCGGGGATTGAGAGTCGACGCGCTGCTGGTTCGTCGGAGAAGGACCGGAGAACTGCTGTTTTCAGGCAGGTGCAAACAGCAGATGCCAACATCTGAGCAGATAGGCGCCGAACCGGCCCGCCGATGCTTCCGGATGGGTGAGCGGATTGCTTCGTTCCGTCATCGGACCCAGCCCGCCCGCGTGCTACCCCCTCACATCGGCGTGCCAGCGCCACTCCGTGCGTCGGGGGTGGCCGGGGAGTGGGGTTCGGCCGGTGGCCCATAGGAGGGTGGGCCAGGGGGCGGTGGTTGTGGTGGGGAGGTCGGGGAAGAGGCGGGTGAGGGTGCGGTGGCAGATGTCGGCTGGGGGGTTCCAGGGGAGGTCGAGGCCCTGGGCCACGTCGTGTAGGTGGACGAGGAGTTCCACCAGGCTCATCGCGACGAAGCCGGTCGGGTCGGCGAGGCCCCACGGGTGGTAGGCGCGGACGTCGGGTGAGGTGGTGCGGGCGATGGCGACCATCAGGCCGCCGCTCGCCTCCAGGACCTCGATGAGGCCCTCCACGCCCGCCTCTCGTGCGGCGCGGACGAAGTTGTTCGGCGCCCCCGGGGTCTCGCGCGTCGAGACGAACGGGACGTAGCGGTCCTGCGGCGGCCGGGCGGGCCCGAGTTGGGCGGCGTAGGCGAGGAGGTCGTCCGCGAGGTGCTCGACGGTCTCCCAGCAGGACCAGCCGATCGTGCCGGCGGGGCGGGACCAGTCGGCGTCCGCGGGGGCGCCGCGCAGGGTGTCGGCGGCGAGCCGGAGCGCGTCGGCGAGGTCGTCCGGGGTGGGGACGGGAGTGGGGGCGGGACTGGGGGCAGGAGTAGGGGCGGCGTTCATGATCGCGATCGTAACGGCCCGGCCCACCGCGCGCCGTCGATACCCCTGGGGGTACGTCTGCTAGGCTCCGCCCTGATACCCCCAGGGGTACATCCGTGAGGAGGGCGCGTGTACTTCGTCGACATCCTGGAGAGCGGGGCGCCGGGCAGCCACGGCTACCTGGCCGGCGGGCCCGGCGGGGCGGTGGCCGTCGATCCCCCGGCCGACGTCGACCGGGTCCTCGCCGCGGCCGCCCGCCGGTGCGTCCCGATCGCGTACGTCGCCGAGACCCACGTGCACGACGACCACGCCACCGGCGGGCCGGAGCTCGCGCTGCTCACCGGCGCGCACTACCTCGTGCCGGCCGACGCGGCCGTCTCCTACCGCCGCGTCCTGGTGCACGACGGTGACGAGTTCGACCTCGACCCGGCCGAGGGCCTCGCCCTGCGGGCCGTCGCGACGCCCGGCCACACGCCGCACCACACCTCGTACGTCCTCACCCGGCACGGCCGCCCCCTCGCCGCCTTCACGGGCGGCCCGCTCCTGGACGCGGTGGGGGTGGCCGGACTTCCGGGCGCGACGGCCTGATGGGTCGGAAGAGCTGGTGAAAACCTAGTGCAGGACGTCGAGGACGTTGTCGGCGTCGTTGACGAAGTAGACCGCGTCGTTGTCGAGGTCCAGTGCGAGGCCGAAGAGCGCTCCCGCGCCGGGCGGGGTGCCCTCGCTGTTGATCGTCTTGGTCGCCACCTGGCGTCCGGCCGGGGTGGTCTCGACGATGTTGCCGTCCCCGCCGTTGACGGTGAGGATGTCGCCCCTGGGCGTGATCGCCATGCCCAGCGGGGCGTTGAGGCTGCCGCCGGAGGTGACGACCCGTCCGATGCCCGCGCTGTTCCTGCGGGTGATCGCGTCCGGGATGGCGGTGATCCGGCTCAGCACGGTGTCCGCGACGTAGAGCGTGCCGTTGTGCAGGCCGACCCCGGTCGGGCCGACGACCAGGGCCGCAGGGTCCGTCCGCTCGGGGAAGCCGGAGCCGATCTCGGTGAAGGCCACCGGGACGGGCGGCTGGTTGCCCTCGGCGTGCAGGGTGATCCGCAGGACGGTGCCCTCGTCGACCTCCGCGCCGTTGCCGGCGACCGTGTCGTTCAGCACGTTGGTGACGAACAGCTCGCTCCGCTTGCCGAAGCTGACGGCGGTCATGTCCCACGGGCCGTTGATGCCGTTGTTCGCGATGGTCTCCCGGACCGTCCCGTGCTTGTCGAGCACCAGCAGGCAGCCGGCCTGGGCGGTGGCGGACGTGCCGTCCGAGGTGGGGAGGCTGCCGACCACGACCCAGCCGCCGGGCAGGACGGTCAGCGCCGTCGTGAGGCCGACCCCGCCGGGGCACGGGCCGGGCAGGTGGGCGGGGTCGATCGTCGCGAACGTGCTCAGCGTGCCGTCCGGGGCGACCTCGACCAGGGTGGTGCCGGTGCCCTGCTCACCGGCCGGCGGGTTCGCCGAGTTGTTGAAGTTGCTGACCAGCACGCTGCCCCGGTGCAGGTCACCGATGCTCTCCCGGATCGTGAACGTGCCGTACGGGTTCACGTCGCCGTTGGCGGGGACGGTCGACCCGACGAGCGACACGGTGTTCAGCCGGTCGAGGAACGGCCGCGGCTCGGCGGCCCCGGCCGGGGCCGGGGTCGCGGCGGCGGTCAGGCCGAGGGTCAGCGCGGCGGTCGCCAGCGTGCTCGAACAAGCCCGAAGTCTCATATGCGGTGCCTCCTGGAGGGCGGGCCCGGGACGGTCCGTCCCGACCCGCGGAAGTTCTCGGATCGCCCCCAGGACGCCACGCTAGGCACGCACCCCCGCACCCCGCCCGACGACGCCGCCGAATGCCGGGCGCCCGGGTGAAGCGCCCGTCAGGCGCGGGCCTCCCGGTAGAGGCGGGTGCGGAACACCCCGGACAGGCTCGCGCTCACTGCCGTTGCGACGGCGGCCAGGAGTCCGGCGCCGACGGCGGCGAGGATCATGAGTGCGGTGTCGTTCGAGCGGAAGCCCAGGATGAGCAGGCCGAGTGCCGCCAGCCATGCGAGCAGTGCGGGCAGCGCGATCCACAGCGAGCCGCGGACGATCCGGCCGCCGTCGCGGCCGAAGCTCCGTCCGGAGTTCCGCAGGGCGTCCCGGAGGCCGAGGCCGTCGATCATCATGGCAGGGAGCACCAGGTAGGTAGCGAAGCCCCAGGCGATGCCGAGGGCCTTCTCCAGGACCCAGCCGACCACCGGCACGCGCTCCAGCAGCGCCCCGGCCAGCCACACGAGGATCCCGGTCGCGGCCCACGCGGCGATCGCCGGGAAGCGCCGAGCCGCCCGCGCGTAGCTGCGGCCGACCGTCACGGGCCGGCCGCTCAGCGCGTCGTCGGCGGCGAGGATCAGGGCGGCGTTGAAGAAGGTGCAGATCAGGGTCACCAGCGCGACCCCGGCGACGGCGAGCGCGATGTTGCCTGCGGATCCGCCGAGTTGGGGCCAGAGGGCCACCTCCAGCGCGACCAGGAGCCCGATCGCCGCCGCCACGACGACCCCGGCGATGCCGGGCATCGCCAGCAACTGCTTGTGCGCCCACAGCACGCGCGCCGATTCCCGGACCGGCCTCGTCCCGTTCATCCGTCCCCCCAGTAGGTCGTCGAGTGCGTCGTTGAGCGTGTCGTCGCGTGCGTCGTCGAGTGCGCGGACACCGTACCGGCCGTGCCCGCTGTCAGTGGTGGCGGGTAGCCTCACCGACCGAGACCCGTTCCGACCGAGAGGAGCCCCGTGGCGATCGCACCGCAGCACCCCGACCGGCCCGCCGGCTGGGTGTCCACCGGCCTGAGCTGGCAGGACGGGCAGCCGCGGCTCGGGGCCGTGTGCGGTCCGCGGGTGCACGAGCGCGTCGTCGCGGCCGGGACGGAGGTCGGCTGGCTGCTCGGCGGGCCGCGCCGGTGTACGGGGGCCTGGCTGGCCGGTGCCACCGAGCGCACGCCGTGTCCGCACCACGCGGAGATCGATTCGGGTGGTGCCGCCGTGCAGTGCCCGGCCTGCCAGAGCGTCGACCGCGGCCTGGCCCTCGCCCGGGACCAGATCCTCGACGACGGCCGCACCTACCTGCTCTACCTCGCCTGGTTCGGCGACGGCCTGCTCAAGGTGGGCCTCACCGCCGAGCAGCGCGGCGACAGCCGGCTCCTCGAACAGGGCGCGCTCGCCTACGCGTTCACCGCCCGCGGCGGCCTGCCGGCGATCCGCCGCGCCGAACTCACCGTCGCCGCCTCGGGCCTGGCCCGCGAGCGGTTCAAGAGCCGCGCCAAGACGGACCGCTGGTGGTCGCACGGCGACGTGCCGCACCGCCGGGCCGTCCTCGCCGACGCCCGCGCGCAGGCGCACGGGCTCCTGCGCGGCCACGCCCTGGAGCTGCTCACCGACCGTCCGGTGACGGACCACGTCGAGCGCTTCGGCCTGACCGGCGGCGCCCCCGAGAGCTACCGGCACGTCGACGGGCTCGCGCACGGCGCCGTCCTCGCGGGCACGCTGCGGGCCCCGGTCGGCCGACACCTCTTCCTCGACCAGACCGGCGACCAGACCGACGAGAAGACCGGCGACCGGGCCGACGGCGCCGGCCCGCTGCTCCTGGACACCCGGCTGCTCACCGGCTGGACGCTGACCGCCGTCACCGGCCGCGCCACCACCGGCGTCACGCTCGCGGAGCGCGTCCGCCCGCCGGAGCCGGACACCCAGGAAGCGCTGTTCTGAGTCGACCCGCCCAAGCTGGTTGCTTATTGAAACCACAACCCACTAGCCTCGCCCCAAGTGGTTTCAACCTGCTACCAGCATGGAGTGAGCACCCCGCGATGATCGCCGCCCACGAGACCTTCGACGGCACCTTCCCCTACCGGCCGCACTTCAGCACCGCCCCGGGCTTCCGGATGCACCACGTCGACGAGGGCGCCGGCCCGGTCCTGCTCTGCCTGCACGGCGAACCCACCTGGGGCTACCTCTTCCGCGACCTGGTCCGCCGCTTCGCCCCCACTCACCGGGTGGTCGTCCCCGACCATATGGGCTTCGGCAAGAGCGAGACGCCCACCGGCCGGACGTACCTCCTGCAGGACCACGTCGACAACCTCGTCGCCCTCGTCGACGACCTCGGCCTGCGCGACATCACCCTCGTGCTGCACGACTTCGGCGGACCGGTCGGCATGGGCCTGGCCGCCCGGCGCCCCGGGCTCATCGCTCGGGTGGTCAGCCTCAACGGGCCCACGCCGTTCGGCCAGCCCCGGCTTCCGGACGCGCTCATGGCCAACGCGGCCGAGTCCCCGTGGTTCCGCTGGATCGCCCGCGCGCACGCCGACGGCAGCCTGGACGCCGTCCTCGGCGAACTCGGCTACACGATCCTCAGCACCCTGAAGCTCAACGGCTTCGAGAACAACGCGCTGATCACCGACACCTGGCTGCGCGCGTACGGTGAGCCGTTCCCCACCCGCGCGGAGGCGGCCGGCGCGCTCGGCTGGGCGAAGGGCTTCGCGACCGGGGCCCACGTGTTCAAGACGCCGGACGCCGAGGCCCGCGCCGCGCTCGCCGCCGTGCCCGCGCTCGCCGTCTGGGGCGGCGCAGACCGGACGCTGGCGGCGCGGCACTTCCTGCCGCTGTTCGCGGAGGCGTTCCCGCACGGACGGATCGTCGAGCTGCCGGGCGTGGGCCACTTCAGCCCGGAGGACGCCCCGGACACCGTCGCGGCGCTGCTCCAGCAGTTCCTCTCGACAACCTGACGCTTCGACAGCCTGCCGCTTCAGCAACCCGATGCTTCAGCAACCCGACCCTTCAGCGACCCGAAGCTCAGCCCAGCCGCCCGCGAACCCCGCCCGGCCCCGAGCGCGACCGGCGCGAGAGCGGCGGCCGCGACGGGCGGACGTCGCTGCGCGCGGGCGCCGGTTCGGCGTCCGCCGCCCGCCGGGCGGCCGCGGCGCGCGCGGCGGCCAGCGCGATCCGCGCGAGCAGCGGGTCCTCGCGGACCCCGGCCGCCCGCTTGGCCGTCTGGCAGCGCGAGCACCAGATCGGCGAGGCGGGCCCGTCGGGGTACGCCAGGCTCTCGGGCGGCAGGTAGTGCCCACCGCACTCGACGCATTCGAAGACCAACCTCATCCGACGATCACCGTCCCGGATCCGTGGCACCGACCGCATGGCGACCAGAAGGTGTGGATCCTCGGCACCATGCTTCCTTCCTCGTCCAGTTCGACCGTGGCCTCGGTCTTCTGGGTCCCCCCGGACCCGCCGCAACCGGAACAGGACTGAACCTCGGGCATATGCCGTCCTTCCGTAGCGGAGGACCACCGTAGCGCGAAAATCCGCGCAGCAGCACCGCTCCTGACGATCCACCACTCCATTGGGGAGCGCGCGAACGCCCCGCGCGCCCCGATGGACGTCAGCGGACGCCACAAGCCCCTCGTGCACGCACGAGGGGCCATGGTGTGAAGGCGAGTTCAGCCGCGCGCGGCCTTCAGGAACTCGCGGTTCATCGCGGCGATGCTGGGGAGCGGGATGCCCTTGGGGCAGGCGGTGGCGCACTCGCCGGTGTTGGTGCAGCCGCCGAAGCCCTCGGCGTCCATGGCGGCGACCATGTTCCGCACCCGCGAGGCGCGTTCGGGAGCGCCCTGGGGGAGCACGTTGAGGTGGACGACCTTGGCGGACGTGAAGAGCATCGCCGAGCCGTTCGGGCAGGCGGCCACGCAGGCGCCGCAGCCGATGCACTCGGCGTGCTCGAAGGCGGTGTCGGCGGCCTCCTTGGGGACGGGTGTGGCGTGCGCGTCGGGGGCGCTGCCGGTGGGGGCGGTGACGTAGCCGCCGGAGCCGATGATCCGGTCGAAGGCCGAGCGGTCCACGACGAGGTCCTTGACGACCGGGAAGGCCGAGGCCCGCCACGGCTCGACGTCGATGGTGTCGCCGTCGGTGAAGTGCCGCATGTGGAGCTGGCAGGTGGTGGTGCGTTCCGGGCCGTGGGCCTGCCCGTTGATGACCATGCCGCAGGCGCCGCAGATGCCCTCGCGGCAGTCGTGGTCGAAGGCGACGGGCTGGTCGCCGCGGGTGATCAGCTCCTCGTTGAGGGTGTCGAGCATCTCCAGGAAGGACATGTCCGGGCTGATCCCGCTGACCTCGTAGGTGGTCATCGCGCCGGGGGTGTCCGGGCCCGCCTGGCGCCAGATGCGCAGGGTGAGGTTCATGCGTAGCTCCGCTGGGTGGGGTGGACGTAGTCGAAGTCGAGCGCCTCGCGGTGGAGGACGGGTGCGCTGCCGGTGCCGGTGAACTCCCAGGCGGCGGCGTAGGTGTAGTCCTCGTCGCGGCGGGCGGCCTCGCCGTCCGGGGTCTGGCTCTCGGTTCGGAAGTGGCCGCCGCAGGACTCGGCCCGGTGCAGGGCGTCCAGGCACATGAGCTCGGCGAGCTCGAAGTAGTCGACGAGCCGGTTGGCCTTCTCCAGCGACTGGTTGAGCTCCTGGCCGGTGCCCGGCACCTTGATGCGGCGCCAGAACTCCTCGCGCAGCAGTGGGATCCGCTCCAGCGCCCGGCGCAGCCCGGCCTCGTCGCGGGCCATGCCGCACTCGTCCCACAGGAGTTCGCCGAGTTCGCGGTGGAAGGAGTCGGGGGTGCGGTCGCCGTTGACGGCGAGGATGAGGCTGAGCCGGTCCTCGACCTCGGCCTCCGCCTCGGCGACGGAGGGGTGGTCGGCGGGGACGGCCGGGAACTCCTCCCGGGCCAGGTAGTCGTTGAGGGTGGGCGGCAGGACGAAGTAGCCGTCGGCGAGGCCCTGCATGAGGGCGCTGGCGCCGAGCCGGTTGGCGCCGTGGTCGGAGAAGTTGGCCTCGCCGATCGCGAACAGGCCGGGCACGGTGGTCTGGAGGTCGTAGTCGACCCAGAGCCCGCCCATCGTGTAGTGGATCGCGGGGTAGATCCGCATCGGCACCTGGTACGGGTCCTCGGCGGTGATCCGCTCGTACATGTCGAAGAGGTTGCCGTACTTGGCCTCGACGGCGTCCCGGCCGAGCCGGCGGATGGCGTCGGCGAAGTCGAGGTAGACGCCCTGTCCGCCGGGGCCGACGCCGCGGCCCTCGTCGCAGACGTTCTTGGCGGCGCGGGAGGCGATGTCGCGGGGCACGAGGTTGCCGAAGGACGGGTAGATGCGCTCCAGGTAGTAGTCGCGCTCGTCCTCGGGTATCTCGGCCGGCGGCCGCTGGTCGCCGCGCGCCTTGGGCACCCAGATCCGGCCGTCGTTGCGCAGCGATTCGCTCATCAGGGTGAGCTTGGACTGGTGGTCGCCCGAGCGCGGGATGCAGGTGGGGTGGATCTGGGTGAAGCACGGGTTGGCGAAGAGGGCGCCGCGCCGGTGGGCCCGCCAGATGGCGGTGGCGTTGGAGTTCTTGGCGTTGGTGGAGAGGTAGAAGACGTTGCCGTAGCCGCCGCTGGCGAGCACGACGGCGTCGGCGATGTGGCTGCGGATCTCGCCGGTGACGAGGTCGCGGGCGACGATGCCGCGGGCCCGTCCGTCGACGACGATGAGGTCGAGCATCTCGGTGCGCGCGTGCATCTCGACGTTCCCGGCGGCGATCTGCCGGGAGAGTGCCTGGTAGGCGCCGAGGAGCAGCTGCTGGCCGGTCTGGCCGCGGGCGTAGAAGGTGCGGGAGACCTGGACGCCGCCGAAGGAGCGGGTGTCGAGCAGGCCGCCGTACTCGCGGGCGAACGGGACGCCCTGGGCGACGCACTGGTCGATGATCTCCACCGAGACCTGGGCGAGCCGGTGCACGTTGGACTCGCGGGCGCGGAAGTCGCCGCCCTTGACGGTGTCGTAGAACAGCCGGCGCACGGAGTCGCCGTCGTTGCGGTAGTTCTTGGCGGCGTTGATGCCGCCCTGGGCGGCGATCGAGTGGGCGCGGCGCGGGGAGTCCTGGAAGCAGAACTGGACGACGTGGTAGCCCTGTTCGGCGAGGGTGGCGCCGGCCGCGCCGCCGGCCAGGCCGGTGCCGACGACGATCACGGTGTGCTTGCGGCGGTTGGCCGGGTTGACCAGCTTGGCCTCGAACCGCCGCTGGTCCCAGCGCTGTTCGATCGGCCCGGCGGGCGCCTTGGTGTCGGCGATCGGCTCGCCGACGGTGTAGGACGCGTAGCTCATTTCACGACTCCGGTCATCACGGCCACGGGGACGGACAGGAAGCCCACGGTCAGGACCAGGGCGAGGCCGTTGGCGGCCAGCTTCAGGGCGCGGTCCCGGCGGGCGTTGTTGGCGCCGAGGGTCTGGGCGGCGCTCCAGAAGCCGTGCCGGATGTGCAGGCCGACGGCGAGCATCGCGACGATGTAGAAGACGTCGACGTACCAGCGGCCGAACGTGGCCACGATGTTCTGGTACGGGTGTCCGTGCTCGGCGGCGGGGTTCACGGTGAGCGTCGTCAGGTCGAGGATGTGCCACACGATGAACAGCGCGAGGATCACCCCGCCCCAGCGCATCGTGCGCGTCGCGTAGCTTGCGCGGCGGCGCTGGTGCACGTACTTGCTCGGACGGGCGGCGAGGTCGCGCCGGCTCAGCTGGTAGGCGGACACGCCGTGCAGGACGACGGCGGCCAGCAGGCCCACCCGGGCGATCCACAGGAACCACTCGTGGCCGAGGAAGGGCTGGCCGATCGTGCGCAGCCAGGCCGCGTACCCGTTGATGTCGTCGGGGCCGAGGAACACCTTGAGGTTCCCCAGCATGTGCGCGACCAGGTACAGCAGCATGGCCAGTCCGCTGACGGCCATGACGGCCTTCTTGCCGACGGTCGACCGCCAGAGGGTCGCCAGGGTGGACGGGTGCCGGGCCGTCCGAGTCGCGGTTGTCATGGCAGCAACGGTAGGGAGGGCCGCAAGGGTGCGTCCAAGACATGATTCGGCTCGTGACGATAGCCGGCGCCTATCATGGGCCCTATCCTGGCCCTGTGCAGCTCCAGCAACTCCGCTACTTCCTGGCCGTCGCCGAGACCCGCCACTTCACGCGCGCGGCCGAGGCGGCGCACGTGGCGCAGCCGTCCCTCTCGCAGCAGATCCGGTCACTGGAACGGGAGTTGGGTGCCGAGCTGTTCCACCGCACGCGCGGCCGGATCGCGTTGACGGACGCGGGGGACGCGCTGCTGCCGCTGGCCCGGCGCATACTCGCGGACACCGAGAGCGCGCGCCTCGCCGTCCAGGAGACGGTCCAGCTGCGCCGCGGCCGGGTGCGGCTGGGGGCGCCGCCGAGCCTGTGCACGAGCCTGGTGCCGGACGTCCTGCGGGCGTTCCGGGACGGCTACCCGGGGGTGGCGCTGGCGGTCCGCGAGGGCGGCTCGCGCGATCTCGTCCGCTGGCTGGAGGCGGGGGAGCTGGACCTCGCGCTGGTGATCGCCCCGGCGAGCGGGGAGCCGTCGCCGGCCCTGGACGTCACCGAACTGCTGCACGAGGAGCTGGTGCTGGTCTCGGCGGACCCGCTGAAGAAGCGCCGCACGGTGCGGGTCGCGGAGCTGCGCGGACGGCCGCTGGTGATGTTCCGCGAGGGCTACGACGTGCGCGAGGCGACCCTGGCGGCCTGCCGGGCGGCCGGGTTCGAGCCGGACTTCGCGGTGGAGGGCGGGGAGATGGACGCGGTGCTCGGCTTCGTCCGGGCCGGGCTCGGACCCGCGGTGGTGCCC
>NZ_JBFBDY010000186.1:0-11890 GCF_040683475.1 Kitasatospora sp. NPDC093558
GCGCTCACCCTGGGCCCCACCTGGACGGCCGCCTCCGCCGCCTCCGCCGCTTCGGCCACCCCCGTGCCGTGCCCGCAGTGCGGCAGCGCCGACACGGAGGAGCTGTCCCGGTTCGGCTCCACCGCCTGCAAGGCCCTCTGGCGCTGCCGCGCCTGCCGCGAGCCGTTCGAACGCGTCAAGGAGATCTGAATGCCCGCCGCCAGCACGGAGACGACCGCGGAGACCGTCACGGAGACGACCGCGGAGACCACCGCGGAGACCGTCACGGAGACCGGTACGGCCGCCACTGCCGCTCCCGCCCCCGCGGGCGCCCGCCGCCCGGCCTTCCACCACCTGCGGATCGCCGAGATCGAGCGGCTCTGCGACGACGCCGTCGCGGTGACCTTCGCCGTGCCGGACGCTCTCGCCGCCGCGTACGCGTTCCGGCCCGGGCAGACGCTGACGCTGCGCCAGGAGGTGAACGGCTGCGACGAGCGCCGCTCGTACTCGATCTGCGCCCCCGTCGGCGGCCCGCTGCGGATCGCCGTCCGCGAGGTGCCGGGCGGCCTGTTCTCCCGCCGGCTGGTGCGCGAGGCCCGGGCCGGGGACGAGCTGGAGGTGCTCACGCCCACCGGCCTGTTCAGCCCCGAACTCGGCGTCCCCGCCGACCACGTGCTGCTGGCGGCCGGTTCCGGCATCACGCCGATGCTGTCGATCGCCGCGTCCGTGCTGGCTGCCGACCGGGCCTCCACCGTGACCCTCCTCTACGGCAACCGGCGCAGCGACACCGTCATGTTCGCCGACGAGCTGGCCGACCTGAAGGACCGCTACCTCGGCCGCTTCCAGCTGGTCCACGTGCTGTCCCGGGAGACCAGGGACGCCGAACTGCTCAGCGGCCGTCTGGACCCCGAGCGGGTGCGGGCGCTGCTGAACGCCCTCGTGGACGTCGGTCGGGTGGGGCACTGGTGGCTGTGCGGCCCGTTCGGCATGGTCGCCGGGGCGAAGGAACTGCTCGCCGAGCTGGGCGTGCCGGGCGAGCGGGTCCATCAGGAGCTGTTCCACGCCGAGGACGAGCCGGTGGCGGAGCGCGCCGACGATCCCGACGCGGTGGACGACCGGGCGGACGGCGCGCACAGCGAGGTCACCGTCATCCTCGACGGGCGTGGCAGCACGCTGTCCCTCCCGTGCGACCGCTCGATCCTCGACGGCGCCCAGCGCTCCCGCCCCGACCTGCCGTTCGCCTGCAAGGGCGGCGTCTGCGGCACCTGCCGCGCGCTCGTCACCGAGGGCGAGGTGGAGATGCGCCGCAACTTCGCGCTGGAGGAGAAGGAACTGGCCGCCGGCTACGTCCTCACCTGCCAGGCCCGCCCGCTGACGGACCGGGTGACGGTCGACTACGACCGCTGACGAGGGTCGTCCTGCCGCGGGTACGGCTCCTGCCGCGGGTACGGCGGCAGGACCCTCGTCACACCCCGACCGGCTCGGCGCGCCTCGCCGGCCCACCCGCCGGCCCAGCCGCAAGCTCACCCGCCGCCGCCGCAGGGTCGCCGAGGAGGCGGACCAGGTCGTTGACGGCGGCGCGCCCGGCCCGGTTGGCCCCGACGGTGCTCGCCGACGGACCGTAGCCGACGAGGTGGACGCGCGGATCGGCGGTTGCCCTGGTCCCGGTGAGGGCGATGCCGCCGCCGGGGGAGCGCAGCCCGAGCGGGGCGAGGTGCCCGACCTCGGGGCGGAAACCGGTCGCCCACACGATCGCGTCCACCGCCAACTCCTCGTCCCCCCAGGCCACTCCGTGCTCGGTGAGCCGGTCGAACATCGGGCGGCGGTGCAGCGCGCCCAGCTCCTCCGCGCGCCGGTACGCGACGGACGGGCCGAGCCCGGTCACGCTCACCACGCTGCGCACCGGCAGGCCCTGGCGCACCCGCTCCTCGACCTTCGCGACCACCGCCCGCCCGTACTCGGGGGTGAACGGCCCCTCGTGGAAGACCGGCGGGGTCCGGGTGACCCACACCGTCTCGCCGACCGCCGCGACCTCCGAGAGCACCTGGATCGCGGACGCCCCGCCGCCCACCACCAGCACCCGCTTGCCGGCGAACTCCTCCGGCCCGCGGTACTCGACGTAGTGCAGTTGCCGCCCGGCGAAGTGGCCCGGGTAGTGCGGCAGGAACGGGCGGGTCCACGTGCCGGTGGCGTTGATCAGCGCCCGAGTGGACCAGGTGCCGTGGTCGGTCTCGACCAGCAGCCGGGAGTCCGGCCGGTCCGACTCGGCGCGCACCGCGTGGACGGTGACGGGGCGCACGACGGGGAGCGCGTGCCGCGCCTCGTACGCCGCGAAGTACCCCGGCACCACCTCGCGGGCGGGGGAGGCCGGATCGGGCGCGGGCAGTTCGGCGTCCGGCAGGTCGTGGAAACCGTGCACGGTCGCCATCCGCAGGGACGGCGCGCGGTGCGCCCACGCGCCGCCGGGGCCGCTCCCGGCGTCGAGCACGACGAAGCCGCCGTCGGCGTCCGCCCGGTAGGGGGCGAAGCCGCGGCGGCGCAGGTGGTAGGCGGCGGAGAGACCCGCCTGCCCGGCGCCCACCACCAGGACGTCCACTCGCTGCTGCCGCTGCCCGCCGTCGGCCGCACCGCCGGCTGCGCTGTTGGTTGCACCGTAAACAGTCACGCCGGTGAAACATCGGCCTTCGAGCGGGTGTTCCCGGCGGCGCCCGGTGGAACCGTTGGCGCCACCGGCCGGATCAGCGGGATCAGGTCGTCGGCGCGATCACGACCGCTGTGCCGTACGCACAGACCTCGGTGCCGACGTCCGCGGCCTCCGTCACGTCGAAGCGCATCATCAGGACCGCGTTTCCGCCGCGTGCCTTGGTCTGCTCGACCAGCCGCGCCATCGCCTCGTTGCGGCTCTCCACCAGGGTCTTCGTCAGGCCCTTCAGCTCGCCGCCGATCAGCGACTTCAGCCCGGCGCCGATCTGGCTGCCGATGTGCCGGCTGCGCACGGTCAGCCCGAACACCTCGCCGATCACGTGGTCGACGCGGAAGCCGGGGATGTCGTTGGTGGTCACGACCAGGACGTCGGCGTTCGGGCCCTGCCCGCCGCCGTACTCGTTGATGTCAGCCATGGGCCCATCCTGCCGCCGGCGTGCGTCCGAGTGACAGAGGCGTGGCCGGGGTGTGGCGGACAAGGTGTCCGGAAGCTGGTTCAGACCGGTGATCGCGCGGCCGAAAAGCCGTACCGTAGCCCCATGGGCGAGCGAAGCGATCATCCACAGGGGCCGGGCGCGGCGGAGGACTCCGGTGCGCAGGAGATCGAGGCGACGGTGGTGCTGGGCCTGCGGATCACCAACTGGCCGGCGCTGCGCGCCGCGGCGATCGCGGCCGTGGAGGAACTGGACTTCGACGGCATCGATCCGGCGGGCCAGCGCCGCGACCTGCTGCGCGAGGTGGCCGAGGACGCCAACGCGGCGCTCGGCGCGCTGCTGCACCCGGACCGGCTGGTGGCCGCGATCCCGGGCGTCGAGGCGATCGGCGGCACGCTGGAGATCAGCGTCACCGAGGACTTCGCGCCGGATTTCGCCGAGCTGTTCCCGCTGGAGGGCGACGAGGAGGACGGCAGCGGCGCGGGCGCGGACTGGACGCTCACCCCGCGTACGGCGTGCCTCCTCCACGCCCAGCTGCTCGGCCTGGCCGACGCGGCGTACGACGACCTCGACGAGCACGGGGACGACCCGGTCGCCGAGGGCGAGGACGCCGACTGGACGGTCTTCGCCCGGCTGCCCCAGCGCACCTGGCGCCTCCACCGGGGCTGGCGCCGCGCGATGGCCCGGGCCTTCGACGACCTCGCCGACGACCTCGCGCTCGGCGAGTGGCCGCTGCCGCGCTGCCTGGCCGAGGAGATCGCGCTGCGGATGGCGCTCCTCGACGCCCGCGCGCTGCTCGGCGCGCAGCCCGAGTCGGTGGCCGACATGATGGGCGACCTGCCCGCCGACCTGTACGACTACGACTGGGACGGCTGCCACGACGAGCTGTTCGGCGTCTACGGCCCGGACGACGGCGATCCGGAGCTCGCCGCCGAGCAGCGCACCGAGCTGCTGCTGGCGGCGACGCACCCGGAGGGCTGGTTCCTGGCCTACGAGGACGCGGAGGAGCGGGACGGCCAGCGCGGCTACCGGCGCTGACCCGTCGTCCGGCGGGTTCCCGGGGCGGCCGTTAGGCTGCGGGCATGTCCGATGTATCCGATATGCGCGACATGCCCGCAGGCCCGGACGGGCCCCCGGCGGCCGGGGACGACGAGTTCCTCTCCCGGATCGCCCTCGGACTGGACGGCGTGCAGGCGGCGCAGCACGGCCGCACGGCCGAGGCGCGGGCCAGCTTCGAGGCGCTGTGGGAGGCGCTCGGCGAGCGCGGCGACGTCTTCCACCGCTGCGTGCTGGCCCACTACCTGGCCGATCTCCAGGACGACCCGCGGGCCGAACTGGAGTGGGACCGCCGGGCGCTGGCCGCCGCCGACTCGCTGACCGCCGAGCGGGCCCGGACGTACGAATCGGCGCTGCAGGTGCGGGCGTTCTACCCGTCGCTGCACCTCAACCTGGCCTCCGACCACCTCAAGCTGGGCGAGGCGGACCTCGCGCGCGAGCAACTGGACCGCGCCGTCCGCAGCCTGGACGCCCTGCCGGAGGACGCCTACAGCGCGGGCATCCGCGCGGCGGTGGACGAGCTGCGGCAGCGGCTGCGATAGCGGTTCCGGCAGGTTGCCGCGGTGTGGGGGCGGCCGAGCCGGGACCTGCCGTGATCGCGTGATCAGGGGGACTGGCATGCTGGACGGGTGACTTCTCCGTTCGATGCCCCGGTTCCCGTGCCCACCTCCGACGATCGCGACGGCCGGCCGCAGTACGTGCTGCCGCTGGTGGTGCGGCTGGAGCGGGCCACGCCGCCCGGACGGACGGACGCGCTGGAGACCTCGGCCCGGGCCGTGCTCACGCTGCTCGCGGACCCGCGGGTGACGCAGGCGGACGGCGAGTGGGCCGAGCGGGTCGTGGCCTGGGAGGACGCGCGGATCCGCAAGGTGGTCCGGCGGGCCCGGGGTGGGGAGTGGCGCCGGGCCGGCGAGCTGCCGGGGATCACCGTGCGGGGGCGGGAGGCGGAGGTGCGGGTGTTCCCGCCGGTCCCGCTGGACGGGTGGCCGAAGGAGCTCGCGAAGCTGCAGGTGTCGGGGACGGATCTGGAGGAGACCGAGGAGATCGGCGCTCCTGAGCCGGGCCTCCCGGTGCTGTGGCTCAACCCGGAGATGGAGATGAGCGCGGGCAAGACCATGGCCCAGACCGGGCACGCCGCGCAGCTCGCCTGGTGGCGGCTGGACGAGGCGCAGCGCAAGGAGTGGGCCGCGTCGGGCTTCGCCCTCGCCGTCCGGACGCCGACGCCGGAGGCGTGGGCGGAGCTGGTGGCGAGCGGACTGCCGGTCGTGCGGGACGCGGGCTTCACCGAGATCGCGCCGGGCAGCTGCACGGTGATCGCGGAGCACCCGGCGCTGCGGTAGCGGGAGGGGCGGACGGCGAACAGATAACAGCGAACAGATAACAGATTTCGAAATCTGTTATCTGTTCGCTGTTATCCGTCACCCGTCATCTGTCCGGGCGCGCCGCGCAGCTGCCCGCCGCCGCCCCGCCTACCCGCCCGACGCCCCGTACCCCCGCATCGCCCGCAGCCCGCCGTAGGCTGCGGCGGCCGTCCACGCGATCATGATCAGCAGGCCCGTCCAGTGGCCGTAGTGGATGCCCGGTTCGGCCTGGGTGCGCATCGCGTACAGGCCCGCGCGGTCGGGGAGGAACTGGCCGGCTTCGCGGACGCCGGGGATCGCCGCCAGCCAGGTGGTGCCGAGGAAGAACATGGGCGGGATCAGGCCGAGGGCGGCGCTGAAGTTGCCCAGCATGGCGGTCAGTCCGAGACACAGCGTGATCAGGAGCGGGTGGTAGAGCACGCCGGCGAGGAAGCTGCGGGCGAGGCCGGGAGTGGAGAGGTCGAGGCCGGACGTCGCGGCGGTCGCGAGGAACGAGCCTGCGGTGGACGCCAGCCCGAGCAGCAGCCCGAGCCCCGCGCCGAGGGCGAGCTTCGCGCCGTACAGATGTCCGCGGCGCGGGACGGCGGCGAGCGAGGTGCCGATCATCCGGTTGTTGAACTCCTGGCCGATCAGCAGGATCCCGAGGCAGGCCACGGCGACGTGGCCGAACAGCAGGCCGTAGTAGATCCCGCCGGCCGGGTCCTTGCCAAGGGTGTGGCCCTTCGTTCCGTAGGCGGCGTTGACGACCGCGGTGATGCCGACGGTCAACGTCAGGGCCACCAGCGGGGCCGCCCACTGTGAGGGCAGGGTGGTGAACTTGATGCGTTCGGCGCGGAGTGCCTGAAGAAACCTCGTGCGGGGGACCGCAGTTGCGTTCATGCGGCGGCCTCGGACTCGGCCCGGTACTCGACGCTGTCGGCCGTCATTCGCATGAACGCCTCCTCCAGGGAGTCCTGTTGGACGGCGATCTCGTACAGTACGACGCCGTGCTCGGCGGCCAGCGCGGCGATCTGCTCCGGTTCAGTGCCGCTCACCTCCCAGGCGCCGCCGTCGATTTGGGTGGCCGAGATGCCGTCCGCAGCGATCCGGCGCAGCACGTCGCCGCCGAGGAGTGCGGCGAGCTTCGTCGCGTCGACGGCGCGCACGCGCACTCGGGTGCGGCCGTGGCGTTCGATGAACTCGGGGGTCGGGGCATCGGCGAGCAGGCGTCCGCGGCCGATCACCACCAAGTGGTCGGCGGTGAGGGCCATTTCGGACATGAGATGGGAGGAGACGAGCACCGCCCGGCCCTCGGCGGCGAGTTCGCGCAGCAGGGTGCGGATCCAGCGGATGCCCTCCGGATCGAGACCGTTCACCGGTTCGTCCAGCATGAGGACGGGTGGGTCCCCGAGCAGGGCGGCGGCCACCCCGAGGCGCTGGCGCATGCCGAGCGAGAAGCCGCGGATCCGGCGGGCGGCCGCGTCGGACAGCCCGGCCTGCGCAAGTACCTCGTCCACGCGCCGCTCCGGCAGGCCGTTGCTCGCGGCGAGCCAGCGTAGGTGGCCGCGGGCCGTCCGTCCGCCGTGCAGGGCGTGGGCGTCGAGCAGGGCTCCCATCTGCCGCAGTGGGGCGGCCAGTTCGGCGTACGGGCGACCCGCGGCCGGGGCGCTGCCGTCGACTGCGGCATGGCCTCCGACCAGGGCGCTGCCGGCCGTCGGGCGCTCCAGGCCGAGGATCAGGCGCATCGTCGTGCTCTTCCCGGCGCCGTTCGGGCCGAGGAAACCGGTGACGGCGCCGGGCCGGACGGTGAAGGTCAGGTCGTCGACGACCCGCCTGCCCCCGTACTCCTTCGTGAGGCCCTGGATCTCGATCACGGCCGCGTGCTCCTTCCTGTCGGCGGGCCCGGAGGTGTAAAGGTCCGGAGGCGTTCCGGCCCGGGCCCGTGCCGGTTCTCCGGCGGGTGGTTCCATTCGACCGGGGCGGGCCGGGGCGGCGGATCCCGCCGCGGAAGGGAGCTGCCTCCCTCTCGGGAGGGAGGCGGAAACGAACCGGGGAGGGGCGTCAGGAGCGGCGCTGACCTGGCAGGATGGCGCAATGCCGAGGTTCATAGCGCCGCTGCTCGCGGGCGCCACGTACGCGCGCTGGCTGCACCTGCTGATCGGGTGGATCTTCGTGGGCGTCGCCCTGATGATCTACCCCGGGACCTACCGGAAGGGCCTCGCCGAGGTCCTGGTGCAGGGCGCGGCTGTGGACGCCGTCCTGCTGGCGCTCGTGGCGCTCGTGCCCGCGATGCGGCGGGCGGAGGGCATCCAGGCACGGTTGCTGCTGGTGCCGGACCGCGAGGAGGACATCGCCGCCGAACCGTCCCGCACGTGGGCCGACCGGCGGCGCACGGCGGCCTGGCTGATCGGGCGCGTCGCGCTCGGAACGGCGACAGGGTTCGGATCGGTGGCCGCGCTCACGGTCGGCTATGCGCTGCTGACCGGTTCCGCCCTGGCCGTCGGCGGCCTCCGACTCCCGTACGGGACAGGGCGGTTCTGGTACCCGCTGGCTGCTCCGGTGCTGCTCTTCGGCTACGGCTGGCTGATCGTCTGGGCCGGGCGGCTCCAACTCGCCATGGCCGTACGGCTGCTGAGCCCGTCCCCCGCCGAGCGGCTGGCGGAGGCCGAACTGCGGGCCGAACGCCTCCTGGAGCGCAACCGGTTGGCCCGCGAGCTGCACGACTCCATCGGGCACGCCTTGACGGTGACGGTCCTTCAGGCCGGTGCGGCGCGCGAGGTCGGGGACCCGGCGTTCGCGGCGAAGGCGCTCGAAGTCATCGAAGAGACCGGCCGCAGGGCCATGGACGACCTCGAACGGACGCTCGTCCTGCTCCGCGAGACCCCGGACCGAACGGCTACCGACAGACTGGAGGGAACAGCCACCGAGAGTCCGGGCATCGAGCAACTGCCCGCCCTCTTCGACACCGCGCGGACGGCGGGCAGCCCGGTCGACGCGTCGATCGACGTGCCCACCGGAACCCTGCCCGGGGTGCTGTCACGCGAGTCCTACCGGATCGTCCAGGAAGCCCTGACCAACGCGCTCAAGTACGCGCCCGGCGAGCCGGTCGCCGTCCGGATCGGCGTCCGGGACGGGCAGTTGGAACTGCACTGCGCCAACCCGCTGCGCGACCCCTCGTCGGCGCGGGGCGCCGCGCCCCTGCGGGGCACCGCGCCGACAAGGGGCACCCCGGCGGCCGGGCGCGGCGGGAAGGGGCTGCGCGGGATCCGCGAACGGGCCGTCCTGCTCGGGGGCGAGGCCACGGTGGGGGCCACCGGCCAGGGCAACGGCGGCGGCCCCGGTGAATGGGTGCTCGCCGTCCGGCTGCCCCTACGCTTGGGCTCGTGATGATCAACAACGGGAACGCCGCCCGGACCGTCGACATCGTGCTCGCCGACGACGAGGAACTCGTCCGGGCCGGCCTGCGCGCCGTCCTGGAGGCACAGGGCGACCTGCGGGTGGTCGGCGAGGCGGCCGACGGCGCCGACGCCGTGGCCCTCGCCCGCGCGCTGCGCCCGGACGTCGTGCTGATGGACGTCCGGATGCCCGTCATGGACGGCCTGGCCGCGACCCGCGAACTCGTCCGGCCGCGCACGGCGACGAACCGCGGGAGCGCGGAAGAACGGCTGCCGAAGATCCTCGTCGTCACCACCTTCGAGAACGACGACTACGTCTACCAGGCCCTGCGCGCAGGCGCGGACGGCTTCCTGCTGAAGCGCTCGCGCCCGGCCGAGATCGTCCACGCCGTCCGGCTCGTGGCGGGCGGGGAGTGCCTGCTCTTCCCGGCCGCGATCCGTCGCCTGGCCGCCGGCCACGGCAACCCGGCGGCCCGCGACGCCATGGCGAGGGCGGCCCTGACCGAACGCGAGGCGGAGGTGCTGCGGCTGATCGCCCGCGGCCTCAGCAACGGTGAGATCGCCGAACGGCTGTTCCTCGGCGTGCAGACGGTCAAGACGCACGTCAGCAGCGTCCTCGCGAAACTCGGCGCGCGCGACCGCACGCAGGCGGTCATCGCGGCGTACGAATCGGGGTTCGTCGAGCCGTCGGCGTAGGAATCGTCAGAGTAGGAATCGTCGGGGCAGGAATCGTCGGGGCAGGAATCGACGGAGCGCGAGCCGTCCACCTGGGAACCGCCGGAGTGCGAGCCGTCCGAGTGCGAGCCGTCCGAGTGCGAGCCGCCGCGGGCCCGTGCCTCAGGCCGGGTAGGCGTGCGTCTGGGTGGCCTTGACCGACGCCCACACCGTCGTACCCGGTGCCAGGTCGAGCTCCGCGACCGCCGCCGGGGTGAGGTCCGCCGCCATCGGCAGCTCGCCGGCCAGGTCGGCTCGGACCCGGTCGCCGTGCAGGTCCAGGCCGACGACCTTGGCCTCCCACACGTTGCGCGCGCTGGAGTCGGGCCGCTCCCGGTGCAGGGTCACCGCGGACGGCGGGAACGCGACGAACGCCGGGCCGGTCAGCTCCTCGGTGGTGGCCAGCACCGTGCCGTCCGCCAGCTCGACCCGCCGGCCGTCCGCCCGTCCCTGGTACAGGTTGAGGCCGACCAGGCGCGCGATGTAGTCGGTGCGCGGCCGTCGGGCGATCTCCGCCGGTGTGCCGGACTGCACCTCGCGGCCGTCCTCGATCACCACCAGCCGGTCCGCCAGCACCATGGCGTCCAGCGGGTCGTGCGTCACGATGACCGCGACCGCCTCGAACTCGGCCAGGTGCCGCCGGAGTTGGGAGCGCACGTCGAGACGGGTGCGGGCGTCCAGGGCGGCCAGCGGCTCGTCTAGCAGGAGCAGCCGCGGACGGACCGCCAGCGCCCGCGCGAGGGCCACCCGCTGGGCCTGCCCGCCGGAGAGGCCGCCCGGACGGGAGGCGGCCTGGTCCGCCAGGCCCATCCGCTCCAGCCAGACGGCCGCCTCGGCGCGGGCCTCGCGCTTCGGACGGCCTTGGCAGCGCGGGCCGAAGGCGACGTTGTCGAGCGCGCTGAGGTGCGGGAAGAGCAGGTAGTCCTGGAACACCACGCCGACGGGCCGCTCCTCGGCGGGGGTGTGTACGCGGTGCGCCGGGTCGGCGAGCAGGGCTCCGTCCAGGCGCAGGTGGCCGCCGGTGAGCGGGAGCAGTCCGGCGAGGGCGCGCAGGGCGGTGGACTTGCCGGCGCCGTTCGGTCCGAGCAGGGCGATCACCTCGCCGGGGGCGGCGGTGAGCGCCAGGTCGAGCGTGAACGCGGGCCGTTCGATCCGGAGCCGGGCGTCGAGGGCGGGCGCGGGATTCCCCGGCGCCGGGTTCGCGGGGGCCGCATCCCTGGGTGTCGGGTCCGCGGGTGCCGGGTTCGCGGGGCTGGGGTTCGCGGGTGTGGGGTGCGCAGGTCCTTGGTTCACGGGTCCTGGGTTCATCCGGGCGGCGTCCATGGGGCGGGAGGCGGGAAAGAGGTGGTCACGGGGCTCACGGGGCGGTGGACATCCACCGGTCGCGCAGGCCGACCAGGACGGCGACGGAGACGGCGAGCAGCACCAGGGACAGCGCGATCGCCGCCTGCGGGTCGGACTCCATGGCGAGGTAGACGGCCAGCGGCATGGTCTGGGTCTTCCCCGGGAAGTTGCCCGCGAACGTGATCGTCGCGCCGAACTCGCCGAGCGCCCGGGCCCACGCGAGCACGGCCCCGGCGGCGATGCCCGGCGCGATCAGCGGCAGCGTGACGCGGCGGAACGCCGTCAGCCGGGACGCGCCCAGGGTCGCCGCGGCCTCCTCGTAGCGGGGGTCGGCGGCGCGCAGCGCGCCCTCGACGCTGATCACCAGGAACGGCATCGCGACGAACGCCTCGGCGATCACCACGCTGGTGGTGGTGAACGGCAGGGTGATGCCGAACGCGGAGTCCAGCCACGAGCCGACGATCCCCCGGCGCCCGAGAACCAGCAGCAGTGCCACACCGCCGACCACCGGCGGCAGCACCAGCGGCAGCGTGACCAGCGCCCGGATGACCCGTCGTCCGGGCAGTTCGGTGCGGGCGAGCAGCCAGGCCAGCGGTACGCCGAGGACCAGCGACACCGCCGTGGCGAGCGTCGCGCAGATGAGGGACAGCCGCAGGGCGTCCCAGACGGCGGTGCTGGTCAGCTCGTCGGAGAGGGCGCTCCACGGGGCGCGGACCAGCAGGCCGACGAGCGGGAAGATCAGGAACGCCAGTCCGAGCAGCGCCGGGAGCAGCAGCGTGACCGGGACGCGCGGGGCGTGCCGGCGGCGGCGCGGCGCCTTCGGGTCGCCGGGCGGGGTGGGCGCGCTTGGCGGGGTGGGCGAAGCGGGCGCGCGGCGGGCGCCGGCGGCGGGGGTGTCCCCGTGGCCGGCGCCCGTCCCGGTACT
>NZ_JBFBDY010000187.1:0-11853 GCF_040683475.1 Kitasatospora sp. NPDC093558
CCCGGGGGGACCGTCCGTTCGGCGGTTCAGCCGGCGAACGGGTGCGTACAGGTGGTGACCTGCTTGGCCACGTCCAGCGCGGGGCCGGCGGTGGCGCAGACCATCTTCAGGTTGGTGCTGACGACGCGCGGGGTGACCGCCTTGGCGGAGCCGAGGCGTACGGTCGCCGCAGTCGCGACCGTCTCCCACGGGCTGCCCCACGCCTTCTGCGCCCTGACCTCGACCTGAACGAGCGTCAGCTGCCCCGGGTCGGCGGAGACCTGGGCGACACCGGCGACGCCGGTGACGTCCGTCTCCTGCCAGACGCACGGGTGATTGAGCACGGCGGCGCACGCCACCGGGGTGTTCTCGGACGTCGCCGTGGCGGCCGTGGCGGCCGTGGCAGGCCCGGCGGTGAACGCCGCTATCCCTGCCATCGTCGCCATCACAGCTGCGATCCGAGCGCGCATGATCTCAACCTCCTTGAAAACAAAGGGAATCTCACGGGGTGAGATGAGTCTTGCACGGATTGTGGCGGCGCCCCATGTGTCGTCCGTCACACTCATGGTGACCGTTCAACTACATGCTGCAATGTCGTGCCCGAACGTTCAGTGTGCGGACATATCGACGTTGTGGCGATGTCTCCTGCGAATGTGATGAACAGTCAATGAAACGTGCTGGTCGTGTGCCGGTTCACTCGTCCGGGTGGCGGCTTGCCGTGGGGCCGGATCGGACGGATACCATCGACCCGACCCACGGAGGTGGCGCGTGGACACGGTCATCGTGCAACTGCCCGACCGGGCAACGGCGGTGGCGCCCGGCGGGCGGCCCGGACTGCTGCGGATGGGCCCCGGCGAGACGGCGGTGTTCGGGCGCGGCGAGCCCGGCCGGGCCGTTCCCATCCCGCTGCCAGACCAGGGCGTCTCCCGGCGGGCCGGCGAGATCACCGCGGCCGAGGACTACTGGCGGCTCTCCAACTTCTCCGCCACCGCCACCTACGTCGTGGAGAACCTCGAAGGCGCCGGCGAGCACGTCAAGGTCGCGCCCGGCCGGCTCGGCGCCCCCGTGCCGTTCGAGTTCTCCCGGGTCCTGCTGCCCGCCCTCGGCGAACCCGCCTCGTTCAAGGTCTTCGCCCCCCAACACGCCTACCTGGACGGCGAGTCGGACGGCGCCGAGGGCGAACGCACCGTCAGCCCGTTCGCCCTCGACCCCACCGCCAAGTACTTCCTCGTGCTGCTCGCCCTCTGCGAACCCCGCCTGCGCTCGCCCTCCGCCGCCACCGTGCCCGGCGCCACCGACGTCGTCACGCGACTGCGCGCCCTGCCCTCCTGCCGCAGCCTCACCCGCTCGGCGGTGAACTACCACATCGACTACCTGGTGTTCACGAAGCTGCGGCTGCGCGAGCCCTTCGACGACGACCGCGGCGGCGGCAAGCGCGAGGAACTCGCCGCCCTCGCCCTCAGGTTCGACCTCGTCCGGGAGGAACACCTGGCTCTGCTCCCGCCCCGGCACCCGGCCGCCCGGCCGTGAGCCCCGCCGCCCGCCCCGGGCACCGGCCCGTCGACGTGCCGGACGGCTACCCGGTGGCCGGCTACCGGATCGGCGAACTCCTCGGCGCCGGCGCCTGGGGCAGCGTCTACGCCGCCCGCGGCCCCGACGGCGCCCAGGCCGCCGTCAAGCTCCTCGGCCCCGCCCGGCTCAGCCCCGGCCAGCGCGGCGCCATGGCCCAGGTCGCCCACAGCGAACTGCGCTTCAGCAGCCGCGCCGACCACCCGCACCTGATCCGCACCCTCGCCGTCGCCACCGTCGACGACCCGGCCCACCCCGCGCTCGACGGCGCCCTCGCCCTCGTCATGGAACGCGCCGCCCGCAGCCTCCAGGACGTCCTCGCCGCCGCGGGCCCCGGCCGGCCCGTCCCCGGCGCCGACCGCATCCTCACCCAGGTCTGCGCCGGCCTCACCCACATGCACCGCGCGGGCTGGGTCCACGGGGACCTGAAACCGGCCAACGTCCTCCTCATGCCCGACGGTACCGCCAAGCTCGCCGACTTCGGCCTCACCGCCGAACTGGAGGGCACCCACGCCTACGCCCCGCCGCTCGGCTCGCCCGACCACGTCCCGCCCGAGTGGTGGTCCGAACGCACCGGCGCCCGCGGCGTCGCCCTGCGCCCCAGCACCGACGTCTGGGCCTTCGGCGTGCTCGCCCACCAGGTGCTCACCGGCGGCCTGCACCCGTTCCTCGGCGCCACCGCCCGCGCCCGCTCGCTCGCCGCCCAGGCGTACGCGCGCGGCGCCGCGCCGCTGCGGCTGGACGAGGCCCTGCCCGGGCGCTGGCGCGCCGCCGTCACCGCGTGCCTCGCCGCCGACCGCGAGGACCGGGCCCGCGCCGACCTCGCCGCGCTGGTCGCCGCCGCCACCGCCCGCACCGGCGCCCGCCGGCTGCGCCGGGCGACGCTCGCCGGGCTCGCCGCCTGCGTCCTCGTCGTCCTCGCCCTGACCGGCCGCCCCGAGCCGAGCGGCACCGGGCCGACTGGCACCGGGTCGATTGGCGCGCCCCCGCCGCTGCCCGGCGCGATCCCGGCCGGCTCCGACGTCCCGGCCGCCTACCGCGGCATGATCGAGGACGCCGCCCGGCGCTGCCCCGAGCCCGAGGTCACGCCCGTCCTGCTGGCCGCGATGCTCAAGGCCGAGAGCGGCTTCGACCCGAACGCCGCCCGCCCGGAGACCGGCGAGTACGGCATCGCGATGTGGACGCCCTCGGTGTTCAACGCCTGGAGCAAGGCCGCGGCGCACCCCGGCCCCAAGGACTACATGGACCCCGGCGACGCGATCGCCGCCATGGGCAACTACGTGTGCTGGCTGGACCAGCAGATAAAGCACCACGGCTTCACCCACGACCTGCCCGCCCTCGTCGCCGCGGCGTACCGGACCAGCGACAAGACCGTGGCCGCCGCGGGCGGCGTCCCGGACCGCGTCCGGGCCCACGTCGACCGGGTGCTGGGGTACCTGCACGACTACGGCGGCTGACCGGGCACAGCGGGACGAATACCCCGGCGGACCGGCGCGGGCACCCGGCGGGGCGACGGCCGGTCTGGGATCCTCGCGGCATGATCACGAAGTTCCGTGCGGTCACCGCGCAATGGACCGTCGTCGTTCCGTTGCTGGCCTTCCTCGTCCTGGTCCTGACCTGGCACCGCGACCTGCCCGGCTGGGTGGTGGGCGTCGTCGCCTGCTTCCTCGCCGGTGCGGTGCTGTCCGCCGTCCACCACGCCGAGGTCATCGCGCACTGGGTCGGGGAGCCCCTCGGATCACTCGTCCTCGCGGTGGCCGTCACGGTCATCGAGGTCGCGCTCATCGTCACGCTGATGGCCGACGGCGGCGACAACGCCGCCACCCTGGCCAGGGACACCGTCTTCGCCGCCGTGATGATCACCTGCAACGGCATCCTCGGACTGTCCATCCTGGTCGCCGCGGTCAAGTACCGCACCGCCGTCTTCAACGCCGAGGGCACCGGCGCGGCGCTCGGCTGCGTCGCGACCCTGGCCACCCTGAGCCTCGTGCTGCCGACCTTCACCACGAGCTCCCCGGGCCCGCAGTTCTCCACCACCCAGCTCGCCTTCGCGGCCACCGCGTCGCTCGTGGTCTACGGGCTGTTCGTGGCCACGCTCACCGTGCGCCACCGGGACTACTTCCTGCCCGTGACGGCCGAGGGCCGGGTGCTCGACAAGGCGGACGGGGACGAGCACGCCGACCCGCCGACCGTCGGCGCCGCCGCCGTCAGCCTGCTGCTGCTCGGCGTCGCGCTGGTGGCGGTGGTCGGCCTCGCCAAGGGCGTGTCGCCGACCATCGAGTCGGCGGTGTCCGACGCCGGGCTGCCGGCCTCCGTCGTCGGCGTCGTGATCGCGCTTCTGGTGCTGCTGCCGGAGACGATCGCCGCGCTGCGCGCAGCCCTGCGCAACCGGGTGCAGACGAGCCTCAACCTCGCCCTCGGCTCCGCGCTCGCCAGCATCGGCCTCACCATCCCGGCCGTCGCGATCGCGTCGACCTGGCTCAGCGGCCCGCTGCACCTCGGCCTCGACCCGGCCCACATGGTGCTGCTCACCCTGACCGTCGTGGTCGGCACCCTGACCGTCATCCCGCGCCGCGCAACTCCCCTCCAGGGCGCGGTGCACATGGCGATCCTGTCCGCCTACGTCGTCCTCGCGGTGAACCCGTGACGAGCCGCCGGCCGTCGAACGTGTAGGAGAGTCCCCGGCGCCGCTCCTTGTGGGAGGGCGGCGCCGGGGACTCACCGTATCCGCGGGACCGCTCAGGCGGAGCGGCGGCGGCGGGCGTAGACGAGGGCGGCGCCGCCCACGACCAGCGCGGTGCCGACGCCCGCGTACAGCAGGGTGCCGTCGCTACCGGTGGTGGCCAGCTTCGGGCCGTTCGCCGCCGGGGCGCCCTTGATCGGCGTCGGGACGCTGACCTTGGCCGGGACGATCAGCGGCTTGGCCGGGTTGACCGGGGTGGGGGCGGACGGGGTCTGCACCGGCACGGTGGCGGTCGGCGCGGGGGCCGACGGCGAGCCGCTCGGGACGGTCGCCGGGCCGGTCGCCGGGGCGCCGGTGGTCGGGGCACCGGTGGTCGGGCCGCCGGCGGCCGGGGTGGTCGGCGCGGCGGTGGGCGACGGCGACTCGGCCGGCTTGGTGGCCGGGGCGGTCGGCTTGTCGCTGGGCTTGTCCGACGGCTTGTCGCTCGGCTTCTCGGAGGGCTTCTCGGACGGCTTGTCCGAGGGCTTGTCCGACGGCTTCTCGGAGGGCTTCCCGCTCGGCTTCTCCGACGGCTTGTCGCTCGGCTTGTCGCTCGGCTTCTCGCTCGGCTTGTCCGAGGGCTTGCCGGTGGCCGGGGTGCTCGGCACCGCGGTCGGGCCCTTCGACGGGGTCGTGCCGCCGCAGTCGACCTTGAAGACCTTGTGCTTCGGGTTGTCCAGCGCCGGGTCGTCGGCCGGGATCTCGCCGTTGACCAGCTCAATGGCGGCCCAGTAGAGCTTGTAGTGGCCGTCCGGCAGGTTGATGTCGTCGGTGCGGACGTCGCCGTTGGCGTCGACCGGCAGGTCGCCGTACGCGACCATCGTCTCGTCGTTGCCGTGGACCTCGGCGATCATCCAGACGATGTCCTGGTTGGCGTCGAAGCCGAACGAGTCCAGGTAGAACGTGCAGACCTTGGGCTCGTTGCGGGTGTCCTCCTGGCCGGTGGCGGCGTCGTGGATCTTGACGGTGCCGTTGTTGCCGGGGGCGTTCTTGCCGCCGGGGGCGGCGTGGGCGGCGGGGGCGAGCAGCATGAGCGCGGCGGCGGTCGGGACGGCCACGAGCGAGCGTGCGGCGGTGGAGCGGATGTGCATGGCGTTCCATCGGGTGCGGCAGGCCGGGACGAGCCTGCACGGTGGCGGAGGGAACCATCGGCGGTTCTCGGCCACATGGCCGAAAACGTAGGATGGGAGGTGCGCAAAAGGTCCCTCACCAGCGGTTTCGGCGCAAGCAGCGTTTGTGTCACTTGTCCGAATTCGACGGTGACTTCCGATTAGTCCGCTACAACGATCGGATCACCGGGTTGTGGTGAAGCGGTGTCCGTCCCGCGATGCGGCCCGCCGTACACGCGCCCGGCCCGGGGTGCGAGGATGACCCCGACCGCCCCCGACGGCGGACCTCCGCCGACCGGCCGCCCCCCGTACCCCGGGGCGGCCCGATCCGGGCACACGGCGACGAGGTCCGCACTGCGTACCCCGGCAGCCACTCCGGCGCGGCGTCTCCCTGCCCGCAATCCTCCTGCGAAGAAGACGCATCGCGATGCACCGCACCCTCAACCCTGCCCAGGGCCCTTCCGGCCACCCCCTCTCCCTCCCGCTGCGCACCGCCGCCGTCCTCGGCGCCGGCGGCCTCCTGCTGACCGGCTGCGGCAGCGGCGCCGCCGATCCCGGCGCCCAGGCCGACCTGCGCGCGAGCCTCCCCCAGGCGGTCAAGGCCGCCGGAGTCCTGCGGATCGGCTCCTACCTCCACTACCCGCCGGTCGACTTCCGGGACACCGACGGCAAGCCGGCCGGGCTCGACCCGGAGATCGCGGCCGCCGTCGGCGACTACCTCGGCCTGCGCGTCGAGTTCACCGACCTGCCGTTCGAGCAGCTGATCCCGGCCGTCCAGGCCAAGAAGATCGACCTGGCGATGTCCGCCGTGATCGACACCAAGCAGCGCCAGCTCGGCGCCGCCGACGACGGCCACCAGGCGGACCCGGGCGTCGACTTCGTCGACTACTTCACCACCGGCACGTCGATGGTCGTCAAGGCCGGCAGCCAGCTGTCCCTCACCACCGTCGACGACCTGTGTGGCCACACCGTCGCCGTCCAGCGCGGCACCCTCCAGGACGACTTCGCCACCCGGCAGCAGGCCGCCTGCCCGCGCACCGGCAAGCAGCTCAAGGTCGACCGCTTCGACAGTGACGACCAGGCCCTCGCCGAGGTCGCGAACGGCACGGCCGTCGCCGACCTGAACGACTACCCGGTGGCCCAGTACAACACCACCACCCCGGCCAGGACCGGCAAGTTCCAGCTGGCCAACACCCACTTCCTGCAGTCCGGCCCGTACGGCATCACCGTCGCCAAGGACAACGCCGTGCTGCGGGACGTCGTCTCCAAGGCGCTCGACCAGGTGATCCTCGGCGGCGGGTACGACAAGATCGTCGCCAAGTGGAACGTCACCCCTGGCGCCGTCGCCAGCACGGTCGTCAACGGCGGTCTCTGACCCGACAGCCCAGGTCCCGCCCCGGTGGCCGGTATTGACCGGTCGTCGGGGCGGGACCGCGTGTCGGGCGGCGGCGGGTGGCGGCGGTTCTTTATCGTCGGGTCCGCCGACCCAGCAGCCGATCAGACCCGTGGGAGTGCGCGATGCCCGGCCCAGAGCAGCAGTCGACCGCCCCAGGACCCGGCCCCGTCCCCGGCCCCGGCTCCGCCACCGGCCCCGGCTCCGCCTCCGGACCCGCCACCAGCCCCGCCTCCGGACCCGCCCGCACGGAGCACTGCGCGGACGTCATCGTGGTCGGCGCCGGCCCCTCCGGCTCCACCGCCGCCTACCACCTCGCCCGCACCGGGCTCGACGTCCTCCTCCTCGAAAAGTCGGCCTTCCCCCGCGAGAAGGTCTGCGGCGACGGCCTGACCCCGCGTGCCGTCAAGCAGTTGACCGACCTCGGCATCGACGTCTCCGAGGACGCCGGCTGGCTGCACAACCGCGGACTGCGCCTGGTCGCCGGCCGCCGCACGATCGAGTTCGACTGGCCCGAGCTCTCCGCCTTCCCCGGCCACGGCGCCGTGCGCCGCCGCGCCGACTTCGACGAACTGCTCGCCCGCCGCGCCGCCTCGGCCGGCGCCCGGCTGGTCGAACGGGCCAACGTGGCGGGCCCGTTGGTCGACGAGCGCAGCGGCCGGATCACCGGCGTCACCGCGAAGCTCGGCGACGACCGCAGGCCCGTCAGCTACCACGCCCCCGTCGTGGTCGCCGCCGACGGCAACTCCACCCGCCTCTCGCTCGCCATGAAGCGCTACCGCCGCACCGACCGCGCCATGGGCGTCGCCTACCGCACCTACTTCGAGACCCCGCGCCACGACGACCGCTACCTGGAGGCCTGGCTCGACCTGCGCGACCCCACCGACCCCGGCCACCGCCTCCTGCCCGGCTACGCCTGGGTGTTCGGCATGGGCGACGGCACGGCCAACGTCGGCCTCGGGGTGCTCGACACCGCCGGCATCGACCTCGACTGGCGCGAGCTCCTGCGCCGCTGGTGCGAGGCGCTCCCGCCCGAGTACGCGTACCGCGCGGACGCCGTCACCGAACCGGTCCGCGGCTCCGCCCTGCCCATGGGCCTCAACCGGCAGCCCCACTACGCAGACGGCCTGCTGCTGATCGGCGACGCGGGCGGCACGGTCAGCCCCGGCACCGGTGAGGGCATCGCCTACGCGATGGAGTCCGGCCGCTACGCCGCCGAGACGATCGTCCAGGCGCTCGCCCGCCGCACCGACCGCGGCCGTGAACTCGCCCTGCGCGCCTACCCGCAGGCGCTGCGCTCGGCCTACGCCGGCTACTTCGCGCTCGGGCGCCTCGCCGCGGACCTGCTCGGCCGCCCGAAGCTGCTCGCCGCCGCGGGCGCGGCCGGGCTCGGTCGCCCGGCGCTGCTCAACGTCGCCTTCCGGCTCATGGTCAACCTGACCGAGCCCAACGCGAAGGATTCGCTCGACCGCCTGCTCCACCTGATCGGGAGGGTCGCGCCGGGGAGGTGAACGAGCGGGCGGATTGGCCGAAAGCAGGGGCTTCGGCGGGTCATTGCCGACCTTCGATTGACGGATGGTCAGATGATCCGCTTGCCTGGGTGCCGAAATCCCCCCTGATGACGGAGACCCCGTGCGCCTTCGCCTGCTCGTCGCCCCCCTCGCCGCGGCCGCGGCCCTGTCCCTGACCGTCCCGGCCGTCGCCGCCGACCGGGCCACTCCCGCCGGGGAGTGCTCCGCCGCCTTCCACGACGGCGACGCCCGCCTCGGCCCGCAGGACCTGCCGACCAGCGGCCCGGTCGGCGAGCAGGTCGACGGCTACCACCGCACCGGCGGCGCGAGCGACCGCGACTTCCTCGCCCAGTACTGGGACGCGACCGCCAACGGCGGCAAGGGCGGCTGGAAGTACCCGCCCGCCGACGGCTTCGTCACGCTGCCCGACGGCAGCCCGGTCGAGTTCGACCTCACCCTCCACCCGAACGAGAACATCGACCGCTACGGCAGCGAGTACGGCGCCTTCCTCGCCCCCGAGGGCCTGCCCTACGAGAACCGCGCGATACCGCCGCAGAGCCTCGACGGGAACCCGGCGGCCGGCTGCAACTACCACGACTACAAGGTGGTCAAGGAGTTCACGGTGCACGCCGGCCCGATCGCGCCGTGGTTCAACCAGCCGGGCTGGGGCCTGCAGTACCAGCTCGACGCGACGCTCGTGCCGGGCGGCCCGGCCAAGCTGAACGTGCTCTGGCTCGTCGACAACGGCTACCTGGCCCGGATCTGATCTTGATCTTCAAGGCCGGCCCGGCGGGGGCGCGGGCCCCGCGTGCTACCAGAGGTCGCCGGAGCGCCAGTCGCAGGTCAGCAGGCCGGTGAGGTCCAGCGGGGCGGTGGCGGGGAGGACGAACACCCCGCCCTCCTCGTCCGGGGTCGGCCGCTCCTCGCCGTGCGGCGTCATCGCCGCGAGCGGGCCGCGCCACTGCTGCCAGCCGCGGTTGCGGTAGAACTCGACCGCGGCGTCCGACGAGCTCAGCGCGCCGAGCTCGTACGCGCCCTGGACGAGGCCCGCGATCGAGCCCATCAGCACCGAGCCGTGCCCGCGCCCCTGCCGGTCGGCCCGGACGGCGACGCCCTCGACGTACCCGGTCCGCAGCTGCCGCCCGTCGTGCCGGAACACCCGCGGCACGACCGCCGCGTGCCCGATCAGCACACCGTCCTCCCGCAGCAGCGCGTGCACCCCGCCGAGCGCGTGCTCCCAGTCGGCCTCGGTCAGGTCGGCGCCGAAGACCTCGAACAGCAGGGCCCGGGCCTCGCCCAGCGCGGATGCGTCCAACTCGGCCGTGCGGGCCGTCAGTAGCTCGATCACCCGCCGATCCTCGCACGGCCGGGCGGGCCCGCGCCGGGCCCCGGTAAAACCGCTGGCGGGCCGGGCGGGAAGCGGAGTAGGAAGGTCGGATGAGCACCGACCAGCGGACCTTCCGGCGCACCGTCCTCGACCTCGGGGACGTCGTGCTGCGCCCGTTCGGCCGCTCCCTCGACCTGCCGGGCGGCACCGTCCCGGCCCTCGTGGCCGCCGCGGCCGAACCGCTGATCCTCGCCTATACCCCGTTGGGCACCGACGACCCGGCCGCCGCCGAGGCCTACCTCGACCGCTGCGACGAAGCGTGGGCCGAGGGCCGCACGGGCGCCTTCGCGATCACCGACGCCGCCGACGGCACCCTGCGCGGCAACGTCGCCCTGTACTGGCGCGACCGCGAGGACGGACTGGCCATGATCGGCTACTGGCTCCTCCCCGCCGCCCGCGGCCGCGGCCTTGCGACCCGCGCCGCCACCGCCGTCGCCCGCTGGGGCGTGGAGACCGCCGCCGCGCGCCGCATCGAAATCGCCCACGCCGTCGGCAACGAAGCCTCCTGCCGTGTGGCCGAACGCTCCGGCTTCCCCTACGAGGGCACCCTCCGCGCCTCCTACCGCCACAAGGGCGGCGAGTACTTCGACGAACACCTCCACGCCCGCCTCGCCGCCGACCCCTGGTGACGCGCGGAGCGGTCCGCTCCGGTCCGGGGCCGGGTCGCCGCCCCCCGGCACCGGTTGACGGGCCGTCTGCCGAGGTCGTCTAGTACCGGCCGCGGGCCTTGTCGTATACCGACCGCAGCCACGGCTCGCGGACGGCCGGGAGCCGGGCCAGCGTGTGCACGAACAGCGCGCGGTCGGGGCGGAAGCCGGCCGGCGGGCTCGGCGGGAGGGGGTCGTCGCGCTGGACACCCGCGGGCAGCCCGCCCGTCGCGGGGATGCGGGCGCCGCCGTCCGGAAAGGCCAGGTGGGCCCAGACCTCGGCGTCCAGCGGCACCGCCGCGGCCGGGCCGTCGGGCCGCCACACCTCGCCGGTCACCGGGTGCCGGGGGACGAGGACGAGGTCCGCGCCGGGCGCCGGCAGTCCGGGGCCGGCCAGGGCGAGCGTCCGCACCGGCGGGCCCGGCGGGAGCAGCGCGTCGAGCGTGGGGCCGAAGGCGGTGGCGAGGAGCCCGCGGGGCACGGCCACCCGGGCGCCGGCGGAGGCCGCCAGCACGTGGGCCAGCGCGATCCCGACGGCGGCCGCCCACCGCGGGCTCCAGTACCCGGTGGGATCGATCGGCGGGATCCCCGCCCACTCCCAGCCGGTGGCGGGCAGCGGAGGGCCGTCGACGGGCAGCCGGAGCACGGCGTCGGGTGCGAGCCAAACGGCCTGCCAGAGGTAGCAGTCGTCGATCCGGGTGGCGACCGGCAGGCCGCAGGCGGCGCAGGCGAGGTTCGGGCCGAGGCCGCCGTCGGAGCCGCAGCAGCCGTCGCAGCGTTCGGGGATCACGACCGTGCCGCGCGTGTTGCCCGGGGCCAGCAGGATGTGGCCCGCCGGGCCGAAGGACACGGCGCCCACCGGCGCGTACACCCCGGGTGCCGCCGGTTCGTCCGCCCCGGTCTCGTCCCCGTACCGCCACGGTGGGCCGTACGGTTCGGGGTCCACGGCGTACGTCCCGGGCTCCATCAGCGGCGGGAGGAACCTGTCCCCGTAGCTCTGGTGGGCCTGCACCGGAAGCGCGACCCGCGAGACGGGGGCGGTCAGTTCGGCACCGCACCCCGCGCACGCGAACACCGCCATGCAGCCTCCCCCGTCCGTGGCCCTGCGGAGTATTCCGGCTCCCCGGCGGGGCGCCAAACGGATTTCCGGCAGCCGCACGAGAAGTCGGCCCGGCCGACTTCCGGTGCACGTTCCCCGCTTCGGAACCGGAGGCCGGCCGGCAGCGCGCAGGGTGGGGCGGAGGCCTAACCTGGAAGGGCGCATTCCGTGTGCGGCCCACGGCCGCGCACGGGTTCCGGAAGGGAATCGGTGGGCCATGACCGTGGTCTCGACGGCACTCTTCGGCACCGACTGGCGCTCCGCGCGGACCGGTGCCGCCGACCTCCCGCGCGAGTGCGCCGCCCGCGGCTGGACGGTCGTGCTGACCGGCCCCGGCCCCGCCGGGGCGCCCGCGCTGACCGTGACCACCCCCGGGAGCGACCCCGTGCGGGCCGCCCTCGACCTCGTCGGCGGCGCCGCCGAACACGCCGTGTACG
>NZ_JBFBDY010000188.1:0-11761 GCF_040683475.1 Kitasatospora sp. NPDC093558
GCCGCTGGTACCGCCTGCGCGCCGACGGCCCGCGCGACCCCGGGCGGGTCAAGACCGGTTCGGCCGCGCCGTTCGCGATGGCCGGCGTCTTCCCGTCCGACAACGACACCTTCGCGCTGAGCATGGTGCTCTCCACGGCCGATCCGACCCGGGGCGCGCTCACCGACCCCGCCGTGTTCGAGGCCGCCCTCCGCCACTTCCCGGCCTGCGCCGCCTGGCTCGACCTCGACCCCGAACCGCAGTCCGCCGTCCTGGCGATGGCCGGCCTGGACAACCGCTGGTCCTCCCTCGTCGATGAGGAGGGGCCCGTCGTCACCGGTCTGGTCAACGCCGGGGACAGCCTCGTCCACACCAACCCCACCCTCGGCCACGGCGTCGCCCTCGGCCTGCTGGCCGGCCAGTACCTCGCCGCGCACGCCGACGAGGTCGCCGCGGACCCGGCCGGTTACCACGTCTGGACCACCCGGACCCTGCGCCCTTGGTTCGACGCCCAGGTGAAGGCCGACGGGACGAACGCCCAGCGCCTCGCCGAGGGCGCACCGGCCACGGACGTGCGGGCCGCCGCCCTCGCCACGTGCGCCTTCGAGGACCCCGTCGTCATGCGGGCCCGCGCCCACGTGCGCCACCTCGTGCACACGCCCGACCACGCCTACGGCACCGAGGAGGTCGACCACCGCGTCACCGCCTGGCTCGACGCCCGCCCCGACTTCACGCCGACGCACGACGGGCCGACCCGCGCCGAGTGGGACGCGCTGGTTCGGGGCTGAGAGCTCGTTGGGGGGTCACTTCGGCTTGGCGTCCCAGGCGGTGACGGTGAGCTGGAGGGGCCCGACGCCGGAGGGGACGGACTTGACCCTGAGGAAGATGGTCCGCCCCTTGCGGGTCTGGTAGCAGAACCGTTTGCCCGCGGCCAGGGGGCCGCTGTCGGCGGCACCGTTCTGTTTGATCTGAACCTTGCACTCGCCGAAGCTCGGATCGTAGTCGACGTAGGCGTGGGCGGCCTCCGCCAAGGCCGGCCGCGCCTGCTCGGCCCCCAGGCTCGGCGGGCCGGCCGCGTTCCACCGCACCACCAGATCGGCGGGATCCGCACCGACCACCGGACGGTCCCCGTCGAGGTCGATGGAGCCGGCCTGGGCGGAGTCGACGGTGACGTCGACCGGACCGTACTTGACGGGAGCGGTGGCGTTCTCGTCGGGAACGTCCAGCGCCGTGAACGAGAGGTAGGCGGTGTAGAGGCCGACGACCAGGAACGCTACGGCCATCAGGCGTCGTCGTCGCCTGGGGCTCGGGGGCGTCTGCGGAGGCATGGCGGGGATCGGCGGGGCGTAGGCGGGCGGCATGGGGAGCTGGGGAGCGACGGCCGCCAGGAAGTCCGGATCCAGCACGCGGGTGGGCGCGGGCGGCTGCGGCCGGGGCAGTACGGCGGGGGCGGTGGGTACGTAGGTGGGCGTGTACACCTCCGCGGGTTCGGCCACGGCGGGTTCGGCCGCCGCGGGTTCGGCCACGGCGGGTTCGGCCGCCGCGGGTTCGGCCGGGCTCTCCTCGGTCGGCGGCCCTTCGGCCGGCGCGTCCCCGCCCAGGAGCCGGCGGACTGCCGCCTCGCGGCGCCGGATCTCCTCGGCCAGGGGCGCCGGCAGCCAGCGTTCGAAGGCCCGGAGAGGACGGGGAAGAACGCGGTTGCAGAGGTCCGCCAGCTCCTCGGGGGTGGCCCTGGCCGCCGGGTCGGCGTCGAGGCAGCGGGCGAGCAGCGCGCGCAGTTCGGGCTGGTAGCCCGAGAGGTCCGGGGGCCGCTGCTCGGTGTTGGCGATGCGCGTGGCGAGGGTGATCGCGCTGCCCTCCCCGTACGGGTGCCGGCGGGTGGCGGCGACGGCGGCGATCAGGCCGAGGGCGAAGACGTCGCCGGCCGGGGTCACCGGTTCTCCGAGCGCCTGCTCCGGGGACATGAAGTGGGGAGTGCCGATCATCCCGCCGCTGACGGTCAGCCGGGTGCCGTCCTCGGCCCGGGCGATGCCGAAGTCGATGACCCACGGGCCGTCGGTGGCGAGCAGGACGTTGCTGGGCTTCAGGTCGCGGTGGACGATCCCGGCCGCGTGGACGGAGCGCAGCGCCTCGGCCACGCACCCGGCCACCTGGAACACGGTGGTCAGGGGCAGCGGCCCGAACCGGTCGAGGGCCTGCTCCAGCGACAGCCCGGGGACGTACCGGCAGGCCAGCCAGGGCGTCGTGCCGGCGGTGTCGTGGTCGACGACGGGCACCACGTGGTAGCCCTGCACCGTCCGGGCGGCGCGGACCTCCTGCTCGAACCGGCGGCGGAACTCCCCGTCGCGGGCGAACTCCTCGCGGATCACCTTGATGGCGACCGGCTGGCCTCCCCGCGTCCGGGACAGGTACACGGCTCCCATGCCGCCCTCGCCGATCCGGCGCAGCAGCGGGTAGCCCGCGACGTCGCGCGGGTCGCCCGGCCGCAACGGCGGCATGCCCGTGTGGTCCTGACTGGTCACCGCTGCTCCTGCTCCCCCGGCATCGTCGGATCACCGCCGGAGCACCGTCGATGATCAAGGAGGATGCTACCGATCCGCGCGGTGAGCTACGGTCAGCACGTGAAGGATCTCAAGGATGATGCGTTCCCGCCGTTCCCGGTGCGGGACATACGGGCGCGGTACGTGTGGCAGGCGGGCTGTCCGTCCGACTTCGCGGACCTGACCGTGGACTTCGAGCCCTGGGAGGACGGGATCGTCCTGGAGGTCACGCCCGGGGCGGAGCTCGTCGGAACGATCTCGGAGAGTGAACTCCGTTCGTGGCACGAGTCGTTCGTCGACGGCGTGCGCGAGGAGCTGGCCGCGCGCGGCGTGGGCGGCGTGGCGCTGGCCGTCGTCGTGCGCCGTACGGTCGTGCACGACGTGGATTCGAGTGCGCGCTCGTTCCGCGCCGCCGGCCGCGTCGCCGCCCGGGAGGCGTTCGTGCGGATCGACGGTCCGGAGCCCCAACCCAAGCGCAGGCGCGCCCGGTTGGCCTGAACCGGTCGCTGCCCCCCCTGCCACTGTCACTGGTGACCAGTACAGTCCGCCACGGACAAGCGGACGGCCACGCGGAGGGGCTGCAGTGAAGGACTTCACGCGGGAGGTGGGGACCAGCCCCGTGGACGGCGAACGCCGAGGCATCGCGCACCGAACCGTACTCGATCACCTGCTCGGCCTCGTCGCCGGTTCCCCTCTGGTGGACGCTCTGGTACTGCGGGGAAGCATGGTCATGCCGGCGTGGGTGGGGGCCGATGCGCGGGAGCCCGCGGACCTCGACTGGATCCTCCCTCCGTCCCCGCTGATCCCGGTGGACTCCTCTCATCCATACCCGCACGTCGAGGAGCTGGAGACCGTACAGCAGTGGCCGGAGGCGGCCGACGGCGCCGGCCGGTACGAGATCTGGGAGTTCGAGGAGCTCGACACCCGAGGCCTTCGGCCCGCCGTACCGCCCGAAGGACTGCACTGGATCGCCGAAGTGGAGCCCGAGCCCTGCCGGCCGCAGGAGACCCTCCTCGGCCTGCTGCGTGAACGGCCGGCAGCCGCGCCGGGACTGATCCTCGACGCGAACGCCGCCCGGATCGACGGCACCTGGACCTACTCGGAGTACGACACCCCGGGCATCCGCTTGATCGTCCCTTGGGTGGCGGAAGACCTCCCTCCTGGCGAGGTGCAGCTGGACTTCGCCCGCGACGAGTGGCTCCCCGAGCCCCCCGTATGGACGGCCATACCCCGTGGTGACGGCACAGGGCCCACCGTCGTCCGCACGGCGAGCCGTGAACTGTCGCTCGCCTGGAAGCTGCTGTGGCTGCACGCCGACTGCACCACGGACGGCCGGGCGCAGGCCAAGGACCTCTACGACGCCGTACTCCTCGCGGAGGCCGAGGCCACGAAGCTGTCTCCACGGCTGCTGCGCAAGGTGTTCCGCCACGAGCCGGGCCTCACGGCGTCCGCAGACGCCCTGCGTCCGGACGCCGTGGCGCTGTGGTCCGTGGACTGGGAGACCTTCCGCGCGGACCATCCACAGGTACGGGGTACGGCCGAAGAGTGGCTGGAACGCCTGAGTCGGGCTCTGGAAGGGGTGTTGGGGAGGTAGACCGGGCGGTGCGCAATATCGTGCCCGCCGGGAGGAGGAGGCCGGACCCGCCGATCGGCGCGTGGTCCGGGCACGAACCGGGTGTTAGGTTCCGGGCCATGGGGTTACGCAACGCACGGGCCGCCGCCGAGTCGACCGCCATCGAGGGCCTGCGCGAACTCGCCGGCGCCGCCCTGCCGACCGACCGGATCTTCCGGGCGGCGGACGAACTCCTGCGCCCGGTCCTGGAGTTCGACGCCGTCTGCTGGCACACCGCCGACCCGGCCACCGGGCTCGTCAACTCCGTTCAGAGTGAGGACCTCAGCCTCGCCGCCTACGACCACGCCGTCCAACTGGAGGTGTGGACGGACGACTTGGCGACCTTCCCGAAGATCCGCCGGGCCGGCCGCCGCGCCGAGACGATCAGCCACGCGAGCCAGGGCTGTCCCGGGCGCAGCGTCCGCTACCGCGAGCAGATCCGCCCGGCCGGCTTCGGGGACGAGCTGCGCGCGTGCTTCGACGCGGCCGGCGGCATGTGGGGCTGCGCGGCGTTCATGCGCGCGCCCGACCGCGGCCCGTACGCCGCACGGCAGCGCAGGCTCGCCGACCTCGCCGCCCGGCACCTCGGCAACGCCCTGCGCGCTTCGCACGTCCCGCCGTCGGGTCCGGTGGATGAGGACGACGACCGCTCTCCCGCCGTGATCGTCCTCGACCGGGCCAACCGGCTCCTCGCGCTCTCCGGCCCCGCCGAGGACCTGCTCGCCCGGTTCGCCGACCCGACGCCCACCGCGCTCGCCGTGCCCACCGCCGTCGCGATGGCCGCCGAGCACGCCCGCCGCGCGGCCGACGGGCTGCCCGCGCCCCAGCTGCCGGTGCGGGTGCAGACCCGGGACGGCCGCTGGTACGTGCTGCACGGCTCCGCCCTGCGGGGCCCGGGTGTGGCGGGCGGCGACTCGGGCCAGGCGACGGTGGTCGCCTCCCCCGCCACGCCCGCCGAGACGGTGCCGCTCTACCTGGCCGCGTACGGGCTGACCGCGCGCGAGCAGGAGGTGGCCCTGCTGCTCGTGCGCGGCTGCGACACCCGTGAGGTGGCGCGGACGCTCGCGATGGCGCCGTACACCGTGCAGGACCACCTCAAGTCGGTGTTCGCCAAGACCGGGGTGGCCAGCCGGCGGGAGCTGGTCGCCCGGATCATGCTGGGTTCCTGACGGACTGGGTTCCTAACGGACCGGGAGGGAGAGGTCCGCCGGGCCGAAGGTCACGGTGCTCCCCTCGGGCGTCTCGCCGCCGTACAGGTCGTCGCGGGTGCCGAGCCGGTGCCCTTGGGCGGGGCGGCCCGCCCCACCGCGCAGGAGCAGACCCGTCTGCACCTCGCGGAGGAGAACTTCACCGCGGCGTGCATGCACGACCGGGGTTTCGGCTACCAACCGGTCCCCGCGGCCGAGTTGGCCCCGCAGAACCCCTACGGCCTCCTGGACGAGCAGCAGGCGCGGAACGACGGCTACGGCATGACCTCCGCCGCACTCGCCCAGCAACGCCTGAGCGACCCCAACCAGGCCGAGACGAGCAAGCTGCCCGCGGACCGCCAGGAGGCCTGGAACACCGCCCTCGTCGGCACCGGGCACGACCAGGTCACGCTCTCCGCACCGGGAGCGGCCACGCTGCAGATCAACACCGACAGCTGCGTCTACCAGTCCCGCAACCGTCTGTACGGCCAGGGCTACGACCAACTCAACCTGCAGATCACCGGTTTGGAGAGCCAGGTCATCGCCTCGGTGCTGCAGAGCCAGACCTTCCTCGCGGCCCAGCAGCGCTGGGCCGACTGCATCGCCGGCCACGGCGGAACGGCCACCACGCTCCAGCAGGACCGCGCCGCCGTCCGCGACGCCCTGGCCCACGCCGGCTCCCGCCCGGACGCCCTCCACGCCACCGCCCGCGCCGAACTCGACGCCGCCAAGCTGGACGCGACGTGCCAGGACACCGCACACCTGGCCGCAGCCGTCCAGCAGGCCCAGGCCGACGCCGAAACCCACCTGGACACCCACTGGCACGACCAGGCGTCCGCACTCCTCACCGCGCGGCACGCCGCCCTGGCCGCCGCCACCCCGGTGCAGGGATGACCGCGCAGAGATGACCCCGCAGGGCCAACCGGGCTGTGGCCGCCGCGATGGGGGCCACAGCCGTTCTGCCATGGGGCAGTCGCTGCCGGCGGTCCCGCAGGTACGGGTCGTACGGCACCTGGAGTTTCCACTCGGCGCCGATGCCCGCCCGCCTCTCTCGGTGCCTGAATATCGCGACGATGGCACTCGTGATTCCCAGCACTCGTGTCCGTTCCCGCCGCCGAGCCAGGTTCCTCGCCGCCGTGGCCGGCGGCGTCGTCGCCATCGGCACCATGGTCGCCTGTAGCCAGAGCGTCGAACTGCCGCCCACGCCCAAGGTCGGCAACACCCAGGCCACGTCGATCCCGACCGGCGTGCAGGCGCTGCCCAAGTCCCGTCCGGCGGGGCTGAAGATCGACGCGGCGGGCGTCGACACCAGGAAGATGGTCGATCTCAAGCTCGATGCCACGGGCGAGCTCGGCGTCCCGGACGCCGACACCGAGGCGAACAGCCCCGGCTGGTGGACCGGGAGCGTCACCCCGGGCGAGATCGGAGTCTCCGTCCTGGTCGCCCACTTCGACACCAAGCACGGTCCGGCCCTGATGAGGGATGTCGAGAAGATCAAGCTGGGCGACACCATCGAAGTCCCGCGCGAGGACGGCAGCGCCGCGAAGTTCAGGATCCGCGAGATCGAGGACGTGAACAAGAAGGACTTCCCCACCAGCAAGGTCTACAGCGCGACCGATCACGCCGAACTTCGCCTGCTGACCTGCGGCGGCAGCATCGAGCACGGCCACCGCACCGACAACGTCATCTTCTACGCGGACCTCATGTGATCGGCGGCGTCGGCTGAATGCCGTCCCCAGGCTCCGTGATGTCCCCGGCCGCTCGACGGCCGGGGACATCACTGCTTTGGATGGACGTGGCCCACCGAGCGCCAGTCCTCGCCCGAGCACGCCTTTACACGACGGGTTGCTTCTCGGGCACCTGTCGGACGGGCCGCTCGATGGAAGCGCGCAGCTAAGGTGGTTCGGCCGGTGACTGTCCGCACTGTAGGAGGCCCCCTGATGAGCCCGACCAGCTTTTCCGCCGAGCCGCTCCCGGTCGGGGTGATCGGTCTCGGCGACATCGCGCAGAAGGCGTATCTGCCGGTCCTCACGGCCCTGCCCGAGCTGGACCTGCGGCTGATGACCCGCGACCGCGCCAAGCTCGACCGCATCGGCGACGTCCACCGCATCGACCCCGCCCACCGCCACACCGACCTCGGCGAACTGATCAAGGGCGGCATCCACGCCGCGTTCGTGCACGCGGCCACCGATCAGCACGTCCCGATCGTCGAGCAGCTGCTCACGGCCGGTGTGGACGTCTACGTCGACAAGCCGCTCGACCACACCCTCGACGGCGCGCGCCGTCTCGTCGACCTCGCCGACCGCACCGGCCGCGCGCTCATGGACGGCTTCAACCGGCGCCACGCGCCCGGCTACGCCCAGGCGTTGGAGCGCCCGCGCGACCTGATCGTTCTCCAGAAGAACCGCGAGGGCCTCCCCGAGGCCGCCCGGACGCTCGTCTACGACGACTTCATCCACGTCGTCGACACCCTGCGCTTCCTCGTCCCCGGCGAGGTCGAGCACGTCGACGTCCGCGCCCGCCGCGTCGACGGGCTGGTCGAGCACGTCGTCCTCACCCTCGCCGGCGACGGCTTCACCGCCCTCGGCATCATGAACCGCCGCAGCGGCTCGACGGAGGAGGTGCTGGAGGTCTCCGGCACCGACTCCAAGCGCGAGGTCCACAACCTCGCCGAGGTGATCGACCACCGCGGCCAGCCCACCGTCCGCCGCCGCGGGGACTGGGTCTCGGTGGCCCGCCAGCGCGGCATCGAACAGTGCGTCCTCACCTTCCTCGACGCCGTCCGCGCGGGGAAGACGATCGACGCCCACGACGCCCTGCGCACCCACGAGTTGTGCGACCTCGTCGTCGAGCGCATCGAGTCCGCCTGAGCCGCGGGACGCGCACCGATCGGCAGTTCCTCCGATCCACCTTGGTGGTTCTGCTGAATCCGCGACGCTCCGAGATCGATTCCGGGTGGGCCGAGCTCACCCGGGACATCGACGGAGTTCGAGGATCGAGGAACCACATGCGCAATCGTCATGTCGGCAGGCGCTCCGCGACGGTGATCGGCAGCACCGTGCTCGCCGGCCTGGCCGTCGTCGCGCTCTCCGGCGCGGCCCACGCCGACGGCGGCCACGTCGCGGGCAAGGCCCCGAAGCCGGTCGGCGCCGAGGTGCAGTACCAGCGGGACCTGGCCGACGGGAAGGGAGAGCCCCGTTCCCGTCGCGTCAGGGGGTCGAATCGCGAAGTCGCCAGGCGTAGCGTAGAAGGCATAAGAACGGACACGAACCATGGTCCGGGCGGGTGGCCCCTCGTCGTTTCCCATCGTCTCGAATCGTCTCGGCCGACTGCTGCTGCAGTCCGGCCGGATCGCCGGGACGGCCAAGGAGGCACGGAAATGAGCTATCTGTTCTGGACGAAGTCGAAACCCTTCACACCCGCCGTGGTCGCCGCGTACCAGCCGGGCGGACTGCGGACGTCGAACTTCGAGGTCTTCTACGACGCCGGCCTCGGCGCCGGCGGGCAGGCCATGGCAACAGCCGTCCTGGCCACCTGCGAGAGGGACTTCACTCAGGTGCGGAATTGGTTCGGCGGCATCAACGTCGGCGGGCCCTTCCGCGTCTACATCGATGCCGGGTCGTTCGGCGCGTATCACACCGGAAGCTGTGCGGCCCGGGACATCCACGCCGCCGCCTACGACGCGACGAACGGAGCCAAGGTGAGCGCGGGCGTGGTGGCGGAAGTGGCCGAAGTGTTCATGGCTCATCAGAACGCCGGGTGGAACTGCGGGGCGAGCAACGGCGAGGGCCTGTCCCGGGACCTCGCAACGGCGCTCTACCCGGGGAACGTGACCGGAGCGGGAGCGGTCTGGCTGGACAGCGGCCTGCGGCCCAACTACGTGAACCGGACGGACCCCTCTTCCGGGACGGCGGGGGGATCCGAGATCTCGAACGGCTGCGCCGTTCTCTTCCTGAACTACCTGAACGTGCAGTTCGGGCTTGACTGGGGGCAGATCGTCCAGGCCGGTGGCGCCACCCTGGCGGACACCGCCGCGAAGCTGATCGGTGACGTGTACCCCTTCGAGCCGTTCGCGCTGCTGCTCTGGCTGACGTATCCGCCCGGGAACCCTTCGGGGCTGGTCAACGACAATCCGTGGCCGATCACCTTTCCCAGCGAAACCCTGGGCGGCGTCGTCCACTTGGAGAACATCGGGGACGTCCCGCTGTCGCAGGACAAGTTCATGGGCACCCAGGGGATGTCGCTCAGGCTGGAGGGGTTCGAGCTCCACTTCGATCCCCCGATTCCGGGCCTGAGCTTGCACTACCGGGCGACTCTCCAGGGCAATCAGCCCGTTGACTGGGTGCCGGAAGGGCAGTTCATCGGCACGCGCGGACAGTCCCTGCGGATCGAAGGGTTCGCCATAGAACTGACCGGAACGGAGGCCGACAAGTACGTGGTGACGTACATGGCGCACGTGCAGGACACCGGCGACACGCCGTTCGTGCAGGACGGCGCCTTCTGCGGGACGCCCGACAAGCGCATCGAGGGCATGCTCGTGCACGTCCAGCCCAAGTAGCGGCTGCCCCTGCGGCCCGCAGGGCGTGCGGGCCGCAGGCCGCGACGACCGGTCCGTGAAGGCAGCCGAGACCGATCACTGCGGCCGCGCGACCCGTCGGTCGCCGGGCCGCAAGGGGTGGTGAAGAGAGGGGGGATGCCTCCGGGGGGGGGAGGCGCGCCGGGTCGGCGCCGGAGGGGTGGCACACGCGCCGGCCGGCGAGGAGCGCCGAGCTCGGGTCGCCGAGGTCGAGGCGGTGGATGAAGTCCACGATGATGCGCTCGCAGGCGCGTACCGCGAGCATACGTTCGACCGGGGGGATGATCTCGTCGTCCATGTCCCTTTCTATCGGCGCCAAGGGGCTCCCAGGCAAGGAGTTTTCCCGCCTCCGAAGTGGATCCGGCGCCGCAGCGAGAAGGGTTACCAGCCAGTAGTTTGGCTGATCATCGTCTCGTCTGAGGGTGTGTCAGATCGTTAGGCTCCCTGCGATCGGATCTTGTCGGCAGTAGGGAGAACAGCGTGATGGCACGACCCCAGCGGCGGAGTGGTGGACACCGGACGGTGAGCGTTGCGCTCGTCGCGGCGCTGGCCCTTGGTGCGGGTGCGGCCGCCCAGCCTGCCGTAGCGGCTCCTGTCGCTGCTTCGGCGTTCACCGGGTTCCGGCTGGCGAGCATCACCGCGTCGGACGGGGTCGTGCTCAGGGCCGACGTGTTCACCCCGCCGGCCGGGACGCCGGGGGCGGATGCGCAGGGGCGGTACCCGGTGGTGGTGCAGCCGGCGAGTTGGGGGCAGAACGACCTGGAGTACGTTGCCCAGGGGCGCAAGTTCGCCGCCGCCGGGTACGTCGTCGTGACGTACACCGTGCGCGGGTTCTGGGGGTCGGGCGGGCAGGTGGACGTCGCCGGGCCCAAGGACGTCGGCGACATCTCGACGGTGATCGACTGGGCGCTCGCCAACACCTCCGCCGACCCCGACCGGGTCGGCATGATCGGGCTCTCGCTCGGCGGCGGGCTCACGCTCCTCGGTGCCGCGTTCGACCCGCGGATCAAGGCGGTCGCCTCGCTGAGCGGCTGGGCCGACCTGACCGACGCGCTGTACAGCGGGCAGACCCGGCACACCGCCGCCGCCACCCGGCTGGAGAACATCGAGCACCTGACCGGCCGCAAGAGCCCGGAGTTCGCGAAGGCCCTGGGCGACCTGTTCGCCGACCGGGACCTGCCCGACGTGATCAAGTGGGCGGGCGTCCGCTCGCCGGCCGCCTACCTGGACCGGATCAACGCCAACGGCGCCGCGATCTACCTCGCCAACGGCTGGAGCGACAGCTTCTTCAACCCCGGCCAGATGACGGACTTCTACCAGCGGCTCACCGTCCCCAAGCGCCTCGAACTGCGCCCGGGCGACCACGCGAGCCAGGAGTTCACCGGCCTGCTCGGCTTCTCCAACGCCACCTGGGACAACGCCCGCGGCTGGCTCGACCACTACCTCAAGGGCTCGGCGGACGCGGGTCAGCCGGAGCAGGGCGTCGACCTGGAGGTCCGCCCGACCGGCGCCCACGAGGCGTACCCGGACTGGCGATCCGTCAACTCCCGTACAGAGAACCTGAGTTTCGGCGACGCGTCCACCGTGCGCGGCGATGAGCGCTCCGGTGCGAGCGCCGGCGTCGTCCTGCTCTCCGGCATGGTCGACCAGTGGCTGCACCAGCCGCCGACCGTCCTCGTGCCGCTCCTCGACCGCTCGGCCGCCTCCGTCCGGCAGACGGAGCCGTACGGGCAGGGCCTGCGGGTGCGCGGCGCGGCCCGCGTGCACACCACCGTCACCAGCGACGCGTCGCAGGGCACGGCCGTCGCCTACCTCTACGACGTGGACGCGCTCGGCGTCGGCCGCCTGATCGCGCACGCGCCGCAGA
>NZ_JBFBDY010000189.1:0-11737 GCF_040683475.1 Kitasatospora sp. NPDC093558
CAGCCACGCCTCCGCCCGAGCCCTGGCGTCCGCCGTGGGTGCGGGGTGCGTGGCTGCGGGGTGCCGGGGGCGGCCGGTCGCTGGGGCTCGCGGTGGGCGTCGCCGTGGCGCAGGTGGTCGGGTCGACGCTCGCCGGGCGGCACCAGGGCGGGCGGGCCCCGCTGGACGTGTTCGGCTACGTCCTGCTGCTGCTCGGCCCGGCCCTGCTGGTGGTGTGCCGCCGCCGGCCGGTCGTCGCGGTGGCGGGCACCTCCGTCGTCACCGCGGCGTACCTGGCCGCCGGGTACCCGTACGGCCCGGTGTTCGCGAGCTGGCTGATCGCCTGCTGCTCCGCGATCGCCTGCGGGCACCGGCGGGCGGCCTGGGCGGGGCTCGCGGGGGTGTACCTGGTGCACGTCCTGGTCACCTTCGTGCTGCCCGACGGCTGGCAGCGCGTGCCGCGCGCGCCGTTCTCGTGGCAGCAGGAACTCGGCCTGCTGGCCTGGCTGTTGCTCGTCCTGGCGATCGCCGAGATCATCCGGTTCCGGCGCGAGCGGATCGCCGCCCACCGGGCCTACCGGCAGCAGCTTGAGCAGCGCCGGGCCAACGAGGAACGGCTCAAGATGGCCCGGGAGCTGCACGACATCCTGGCCCACAGCCTGTCGCTGATCAACATCCAGGCCGGGGTCGGGCTCGCGCTGCTGGACCAGCGGCCGGAGGAGGCCCGCGCGGCGCTGACCACCATCAAGTCGACCAGCAAGGAGGCGCTCGGCGAGGTCCGCCAGGTGCTCGCGACGCTGCGCGGGCCCGGCGCCGCGCCGCGCGGCCCGGCGCCCGGGCTGGCCCGGCTCGACGAACTCACCGACCAGGCCGACCGGGTGGGGCTCACGGCCGAGGTGCACGAGCAGGGCGAGCGGCGCCCGCTGAGCGCCGCGGCCGACCTCACCGCCTTCCGGATCGTCCAGGAGGCGCTGACCAACATCGTCCGGCACTCGGCGGCCCGCGAGGCGGTCGTCGTCCTCGACTGGACGGACCCGGAGACGCTCGTCGTCAGGGTCGAGGACCCGGGCCCCGCGGTGCTCGGCGACGCCGGCGGATCGGGCAGCGGGCTGGCCGGCATGCGCGAACGGGCGGGCGCGGTCGGTGGCACCATCGCCGCGGGACCGCTGCCGGGCGGCGGCTTCCGGGTACGGGCGGAGCTGCCGACACCGAAGGCGGAGGGCGAGTGATTCGGGTACTGCTGGCGGACGACCAGCTGCTGGTGCGGGCGGGCTTCCGGGCCCTGCTGTCGCTGCAGGAGGACATCACCGTGGTCGGCGAGGCGGACGACGGCGAGGCCGCGGTGCTGCTCGCCCGCGAACTCGTGCCGGACGTCGTCCTGATGGACATCCGGATGCCGCGGATGGACGGCCTGGAGGCGACCAGGAGGATCGCCGAGGACCCGGCGCTGTCCTCCGTCCGGGTGGTCGTGCTGACCACCTTCGAGCTGGACGAGTACGTCTTCGAGGCGCTGCGCTCCGGGGCGGCGGGCTTCCTCGTCAAGGACACCGACCCGGCCGACCTGCTCCGGGCGATCCGGGTCGCCGTCGCGGGGGACGCCCTGCTCTCGCCGGGCGTGACGCGGCGGCTGATCGGTGAGTTCGCGGCCCGCTCCAAGGCGCCGGAGGCGGCGCCAGCCGGGCTGGCGGACGTCTCCGGGCTCACCGAGCGGGAGCGGGAGGTGCTCGCGCTCGTGGGGATGGGGCTGTCGAACGAGGAGATCGCGCGGCGGCTGGTGGTGAGCCCGCTGACGGCGAAGACGCACGTCAGCCGGGCGATGGTGAAGCTCGGCGTCCGGGACCGGGCGCAACTCGTCGTGCTCGCCTACGAGTCGGGGCTCGTGCGGCCGGGCTGGCTGGGCTGAGCGGCCCGGGGCTTTGCCGCTGGGTCACTGCGGCTGGTCGTGCGTACGTCCGCCGCCGGCCCTGGCCCGCCCCCGCTACTTCCTCCCCGGCGTGTCGCGGTCCGCTCGTACTCCCCCGGGAGTAGCCCAACTGCCTCTGCAGGTGGGACGCGTGATGAGACCGCTCGGCGGGACGCTTCAGGCACCTCGGGAAACCGCCCGAGGTCCTGGAGGCCCAACGCCGAGGAGATGAACCACCCATGTACACGCTGCTCGCCGACTGGGACGGGCCCGGGCCCGGTCCCTGGATCCTGTTCTTCCCGCTGATCTGGATCGCCGTCGTGTTCCTGGTGATCTTCGTGCTGCGCCGGACGGCCTGGCGCCGCGGCTGCGGGTACCGCTCGGGCGCCGACCACCCGCTGGCCGTCCTCGGCCGCCGCTACGCGGAGGGCGACATCGACGCCGAGGAGTACCGCGCGAAGCGGGCCGTGCTCAGCGAGTCGCCGCGGTCGCCGCGCGACGGGGCCGGGGGAGGTGCCGGGAAGTGACCACCCTCGACGTCGTACGCGACACCGCCGCCCGGGTCGCCGACGCCGTGAAGATCTACGGCGTCGGCGCCACCGAGGTCCGGGCACTCGACCACGTCACGGTGGAGTTCCCGGCCGGGCGCCTCACCGCGATCATGGGGCCGTCCGGCTCGGGCAAGTCCACCCTGATGCACTGCGCCGCCGGGCTCGACACCCTCACCGCCGGCAGCGCGTGGATCGGGGACACCGAGCTCGGCCCGCTCGGCGACCGGCGGCTCACGCTGCTGCGCCGGGAGCGGCTCGGCTTCGTGTTCCAGGCGTTCAACCTGGTGCCCACGCTCACCGTCCGGGAGAACATCACCCTCCCGCTGGACCTCGCCGGGGCCGCCCCCGACGAGGCCTGGCTGGCCTCGCTGATCGACGTCGTCGGCCTCGGCGACCGGCTGCACCACCGCCCGAGCGAGCTCTCCGGCGGCCAGCAGCAGCGCGTCGCGGTGGCCCGGGCGCTGGCCGGGCGGCCACAGGTGGTCTTCGCCGACGAGCCGACGGGCAACCTCGACTCCCGCAGCGGCGGCGAGGTCCTCGGCCTGCTGCGCCGCGCGGTGGACGAGATGGGCCGGGCCGTCGTCATGGTCACCCACGACCCGACGGCGGCCGGATACGCCGACGAGGCGCTGTTCCTCGCCGACGGGCGTCTGGTGGACCGGATGGAGCGGCCCACCGCCGGGTTGGTGCTGGACCGGATGAAGGCCTTCGAGCGGGGGCGGTCATGACGGTCGTCGACCCGGTCGTGCTGCGGCTCGGCCTGCGCTCGCTGCGGGCCCACAAACGGCGGCTGGCCGGCACGCTCCTGTCCATCCTGCTCGGCGTCAGCTTCCTCACCGGCACGATGGTGCTGGGCGACACCCTGCGGTCCAACTTCGACACCCTCTTCGCCGACGCCAACGCGGGCACCGACGTCGTGGTCCGCAGTGCCGACGTGCTCGACTCCCCGGGGACGGCCGGCGGTGTCCGGGCGCCGGTCGACGCGGCGCTCGCCGACCAACTGCGCGCCGTGCCCGGGGTCGCGGCGGCCGAGCCGTCCGTCCAGGGCGCGGGCCAGCTGGTCGGCGCCGACGGCAAACCGATCGGCGGCCAGGGCCCGCCCACGCTCGCGGGGAACTGGCTCGCCGACGGCCGGCTCAACCCCTACCGGCTGGCCGAGGGCCGGGCGCCGGCCGCCCCGGGCGAGGTCGTGGTCAACCGGGGAGCGGCCAAGACCGGTGGGCTGCACGTCGGTTCGACGACGGTGCTGCGCACGCCGGATCCGGTGCCGGTCACCGTCGTCGGCATCGCGACCTTCGGCGCGAGCGCGGACGGCATGGGACCGAGCACCTTCACCGCCATGACGTTCGCGGACGCCGAGCAGCACCTCACGCCCAAGGGCGCGGGGCAGGCCAGTTCGATCCGGGTCCGCGCGGCGGGCGGGGTGTCCCAGCAGGAGCTGGCCACGCGGATCGCGCCGCGGCTGCCGGCCGGCGTGCAGGCGGTCACCGGCGCAGCGGCCACGCAGGAAAGCACCCAGCAGTTGTCCGGGCGGTTCCTGAGCATGTTCACCACGCTGCTGCTGGTCTTCGCCGGGATCGCGCTGCTGGTGGCCACGTTCACCATCCACAACACCTTCGCGATCGTGGTCGCCCAGCGGACGAGGGAGAACGCGCTGCTGCGGGCGCTCGGCGCGGTCCGCGGCCAGGTCCTCGGGGCGACGCTCGCCGAGGCGCTGGCGGTCGGCGTGCTGGCCTCGCTCGGCGGACTGCTGGGCGGGATCGGGGTGGCGGCCGGGCTCAAGGCGCTGTTCTCGGCGCTAGGGTTCGCGCTGCCGACCGGCGGCATGGTGATCAGTACCGCCGCGGTGGTGCTGCCGCTCGCGGTCGGGACGCTGGTCGCGGTGGGCTCGGCCCTGCTGCCCGCCGTGCGGGCCGGGCGGACGGCGCCGCTGGCGGCGCTGCGCGAGACCGGGGTCGACCGCGCGGCCCAGGGGCGTGCGGGCATCCTGCGGGTGCTGCTCGGCGGCCTGCTCGTGGCGGGCGGGGTGCCGGTGGCGGTCCTCGGTGCCACGGACGGACCTTCGGTGGCGCTGACGGCGGGCGGCGCGCTCGCGGTGCTGGCCGGCGTGGTGGTGCTCGGCCCGGTCGCGGCGGCGTTCGCGGTACGGGTCCTGGGCGCGCCACTGCCCCGGCTGCGCGGGGTCTCCGGCACCCTGGCCCGGCGCAACGCGGCCCGCAACCCGCGCCGGACGGCGGCCACGGCCAGCGCGCTCATGATCGGGGTCGCCGTGGTGACGCTGTTCACCGTCTTCGGCGCGTCGATCAAGGCCACGCTGGACGACACGGTCGACCGGTCCTTCGCGGGCGATCTCGCCGTCACCGCACCGTCGTTCGGCGCGGGCGGCAGCGGGATCAGCCCCAAGGTGGCCGACGCGCTCGCCGGGCTGCCCGAGGTGCGGCAGACCGTGGGCCTCGGCCGGGGCGTCGCCCGGATCGACGGTCACGGCCGGGTGCTCGACGTCACCGATCCGGCCCGGCTGGCCGGCATCGTCGACCTCGGCCGGATCGAGGGCTCGCTGGACGCGCTCGGCCCGGACGGCCTGGCGGTCTCCCGCAGTGAGGCGCAACAGCACGGCTGGCGGCTCGGCCAGAGCGTGACGGTCGGTTTCACGGACGGCGCGAGCGGTCCGTTCACCGTCCGCGCGCTCTACGAGGGCAGCGGACTGGCGGGGGACTACCTGATAACCCGGCAGGCCTGGGCCCCGCACCGGGGGCAGGACAGCGACACCCTGGTCGCGGTCGGGCTGCGGGCCGGCGTCTCGCCGGCGGCCGGCAAGGCGGCGGTGCAGAAGGCGCTGGTGCCGTACGGCAATCCGCAGGTGCAGGACCGGGCGGAGTACGCGGCGAGCGCGGCCTCCGGGGTCGACACGATGCTGTCGGTGGTCTACGCCCTGCTGGCGCTGGCGGTGCTGATCGCCCTGCTGGGCATCGCCAACACCCTGACGCTGGCGGTGCACGAGCGGACCAGGGAGCTGGGCCTGCTGCGGGCGGTCGGCCAGACCAGGGCGCAGCTGCGGGGCATGGTGCGCTGGGAGTCGGTGCTGGTGGCCGCCTTCGGGACGGTCGGCGGGCTCGGGCTCGGGGCGTTCCTGGGCTGGGCTCTCGTGCGGGCCTCGGACAGCGCGGGGACGGGCTCGTTCGCGATACCGCCGCTGCAGCTGGCGGTGGTCCTGGCGGCCGGTCTGCTCGCTGGCGCGGTGGCCGGGCTCCGCCCGGCGGGCCGGGCGGCACGGCTGGACATCCTGCGGGCGATCGCCACGGACTGATCGCCACGGACTGATCGCCACCGGCTGATCGCCACCGGCTGACCGCCACCGGCTGACCGCCATGGGCTGACCGCCACGAACAGATCGCCCGACAGATCGTCACCGGCTGACCGCCACGGACGTGATCGGTGGAGCCTGCGGAAGGGGCCGAGCATAGAGAGGAGCGGACCGCCTCACCGCCGACCCGCCGGGGCGTCAGCCGGCGGCCTGCGGGAACACCTCCCGCAGCAGCGGGTCCGGCAGGCCGCGGCGGCGCCACTCGCGCGGGTAGCCGAGCGAGACCTCCTCGAAGGGCACGCCGTCGTAGCTGGTCTTGCGGGGGATGTGGAGGTGGCCGTAGATCATCGCGGCGGTGTTGAAGCGGCGGTGCCAGTCGGCCGTCAGCTCGGTGCCGCACCACTGGGCGAACTCGGGGTACCAGAGGATCTCGGTGGGGTGGCGGACCAGCGGGTAGTGGTTGACCAGGACGAGCGGCAGGTCCGGGTCGCAGGCCGCGAGCCGCTGCTCGGTCAGCCGGACGCGCTCGCGGCACCAGGAGTCGCGGTCGGGGAACGGATCGGGGTGGAGCATCCGCTCGTCCGCGCACACGATGCCGCTCTCGTAGGCGGCCGCCAGGGACTCCTCCTTGGTGGTCGTGCCGGGCGCACGGAAGGAGTAGTCGTAGAGGAGGAAGAGCGGGGCGACGACGACCGGCCCGCCGGCACCCTGCCAGACCGGGTACGGGTCCTCGGGGGTGAGCACCCCGAGCCGGCGGCACATGGCGACCAGGTGTTCGTAGCGGGCCACACCGCGCAGCTGCACCGGGTCGTCGGGGTGGGTCCACAGCTCGTGGTTGCCGGGGGCCCACACCACGCGGGCGAAGCGCTCGGCGAGCAGTCCGAGCGCCCACTCGATGCTGGTGGAGAGTTCGGCGACGTCGCCGGCGACGATCAACCAGTCGTCAGGGCTGGTGGGTTGGAGCTTCTCCACCAGGCCGCGGTTCTCCTCGTAGGAGATGTGCAGGTCGCTGACGGCGAGCAGCCTCCCGCTCGCCGCGCCGCTCCCCGGCTGCGCCGCGCTGCCGTACTCGGTCGTCACTCCTGCCCCCTGTGGTCACCGGTCGATGCCGCCACAGTACGGGGCGGGCCGGTTTCGCGGGGCGGAACCGCAGGGCTCAGCGGCTCACGAGGCGACCGCCGGGCTCACGGGGAGACGGTTCGGCTCAGGAGCCGAACTCCATGATCACGCCGTGCGCCGAGACAGTGGTGGCGGTGAAGACGGCGAGCGCGGCGACGCCGAGCACGAGGCCGAGCACCGCCCGGCCGCGCCGCCGGGTGCCACGGACGAGGGCGAGCGTGCCGAGGACGATGGCGAGCGGTCCGAGCACGATGTTGAAGATCAGCAGGCCCGGGAGGCCGAGCAGGAAGGAGGCGACGGCGAGGTTGTCGGCCTCGGCGGTGGTCCCGCGGCCGTCGGTGGCCGGCTGGTGGTCGGTGGCGGCGCTCATGGCGGTGCTCATGACGGTGGGTCCTCTCTGGTGAAAGGAGCTGAGGCGAAGGGGGGAGGCGAGGGGGGAGAGGCTCAGCGCTGCCGCAGGCGGGCGAGGCCCTCGCGGGCGCCGAAGGCGAGCAGCCAGGCGGTGATGGCGGCGGAGGCGGTGAGGAAGACCGGGAGCGAGGTGTGTGCGGCGGCGCCGATCACGACACCCATGGCGACGAGGGCGGAGAGCAGGATCACGGCCGGCCCGTCCTTTCCGGTTTCGGCTTCGGTTCCGGGCTCGGGTTCGGGATCGAGCCCGGTTTCGGTTGACAAGTGTTCACCGAACGAGCCTCACTCTACGCCGGACTGGCCAGGTTCGGCAAACAGTTGTTTACTGAATGGCGTGAATCACACCGGAGGGGCCGGGCGGCCCCAGAACGCCGGGGCCGAGCAGCCCCAGGGCGCCGGGGCCGAGCAGCCCCAGAACGTCGGCGTCAGACAGGCCCAGAAGCAGCAGAGCCGCCGGGCGCTGCTGGACGCCGGGCTCGGCCTGCTGGCCGATCAGAACCTCGCGAGCGTCGGCGTCCGCGAGGTCACCCGCGCCGCCGGGCTGTCGCCGGCCGCGTTCTACCGGCACTTCCCGGACCTCGCGGCGCTCGGCGTCGCGCTGGTCGAGGAGTCGCTGGCGAGCCTGCACCTCATGATCCGCTCGGTGCTCGTCGGGGCGGGCGGCGCCGAGGAACTGATCGACCGCGCGGTCGACGTCATCCAGCGGCACGTCCGCGAGAACCGCGCGCACGTCCGCTTCCTCGCGCGCGAGCGGCACGGCGGTGTCCGGCGGGTGCGGGAGGCGATCGACGCCGAACTCGGCCGCTTCGCGGAGGAGGTGGGCGCCGCCCTCGGGCTCCAGCCGGTCTCGGCGGGCTGGAGCGAGGGCGACCTGCGGATGCTCGCCGAGTTGTACGTGGATCACATGGTGTCCACGGCCGCCGCCTTCCTGGAGGCCCAGGAGGAGGCCGAGGGGGTCGAGGGGGCCGAGGGGGCCGATCCGGCCCGCGAGGAGCGGATCGCCGCGACGGCCCGTCTGCAGTTGCGCCTGATCAGCCTCGGTCGGCGGTACTGGCAGGGGAGTTGAGCGCGCCGGTCGGCCGGATCGGATGACCGTGGCCGGGGATTGCCCCGGCCTTCCCGAGTGACCTCTCCGCGGCTGCGGACCTCTTGACATCACGTCATGTCCGCGACAGCTTTGGTGAACCCCCACACCGAGAGGTCTCTCATGAGGAAGCCGCTCATAGGCATGCTCGCCGCGGTCCTGGTCGCCGGAGCCACCACGCTGGCCGGGCTCGCCCCGGCGCAGGCCGCCACCACGGCGAACGCCACCGCCCCTGCGACGGTCGCCAAGATAGCCAATGTCGCCAAGGCGGTGCCGGAGCCCGCCGCCGTCGACTTCACCGGCACGGTGGCGCTCGACAACTGTTCCGGCTCGCTGGTCCGGATGCCCGGCTCGGCCGGCAGTGATCCGGCGCTGGTCCTGTCCAACGGCCACTGCCTGGAGTCCGGCATGCCCGGCCCCGGTCAGGTGGTCACCGACCAGCCGTCCAGCCGGACGTTCACCCTGCTCGACGGTTCCGGCGCCGACCTTGGCACGCTGAACGCGGTCAAGGTGGTCTACGGCGCCATGACCGACACCGACGTGTCGATCTACCAGCTCGACTCCAGCTACGACACGATCCAGGCGCAGTACGGGATCGCCCCGCTGACCGTCTCCGCCGCCCACCCCGCCAAGGGCGCGGACATCCGGGTGGTCTCCGGTTACTGGAAGCGGATCTACTCCTGCTCGGTCGACGGCTTCGCGTACCAACTGCGTGAGGGCGGCTGGACGTTCAAGGACTCGGTCCGCTACACCTCGGGCTGCAACGTGATCGGCGGCACCTCCGGCTCGCCGGTGGTCGACGCGAACAGCGGTCTGCTGGTCGCCGTCAACAACACGATCAACGAGAACGGCCAGTCCTGCACGCTCAACAACCCGTGCGAGGTAGACCAGAGCGGCACGGTGACGGTCCACCAGGGCATCGGCTACGCCCAGGAGACGTACATCATCCCGCCCTGCTTCGGTGCCGGGAACGTCCTCGACCTCACCCTGCCCGGCTGTGTCCTGCCCCGCCCCTGACCAGCACCTTCCGCGATGGGCCGCCCGCCACCCGGCGGGTGGCCCATTCGGCCGTCCACCGGACGGCCGCCGCACCACCCGCACCGCAGAGTAGTGCCGACAAGGCAGCCGTCATATCCGTTGACCAGATGGAGACTTGATGAGCACCAGGTTCAGAAGACTGCTGGTTTCCGCCCTGCTGATACCGCTGCTGAGCGCCGGCGGCGGACTCGCGGCCCCGGCGTTCGCGCAGGGCACGGCGGCCGCGCAGGGCACGACATTCGCGGAGGCTGCGGCCGCGAACGCCGCCCACGCGCAGCGCGACGTCGCCGCCGACCCGACCGCGGACATCAAGGCCCGCCTCGCGGCGATCCCGGGGATGACCATCACCGAGGAGAAGCCGACCGACGCCGACCACCGGTACTTCCTCCTCACCTACACCCAGCCGATCGACCACTTCCGTCCCTGGCTGGGCACCTTCCAGCAGCGCATCAGCGTGCTGCACCGCGGCTACGACCGCCCGACCGTCTTCTACACCAACGGCTACACGCTGGGCACCAACCCGTCCCGCACCGAGCCGACCCGGCTGGTCGACGGCAACCAGGTCTCCATCGAGTACCGGTACTTCACCCCGTCGCGCCCGGAGCCGGCGGACTGGACCAAGGCCGGCATCCGCCAGGCGGCCGCCGACTCGCACCGGATCGTGACCGCGCTGAAGGAGATCTACCAGCGCGAGTGGCTCTCCACCGGTGCCAGCAAGGGCGGCATGTCCTCCACCTACTACCGCCGGTTCTACCCGGACGACGTGGCGGGCACGATCGCGTACGTCGCGCCGAACAACACCGACGTGAACGACGACGCGGCGTACACCGAGTTCTTCCAGAAGGTCGGCACCCCCGAGTGCCGGGCCGCGCTCAACGCCGTGCAGCGCGAGCTGCTGGTGCGCCGCGACCGGCTGGAGACCCGCTTCGCGGCCGACAACAAGACGGCCGGCTCGACCTTCGACGTCATCGGTTCGGTGGACCGGGCCTACGAGGGCAGCGTGCTCGACGTGGTCTGGGGCTTCTGGCAGTACAGCATGCAGTCCGACTGCGCGAAGGTCCCGGTGGCGGCCACCGCGACCGACGACGAGCTGTACAAGTGGTTCGACGCGCAGGAGGGCGTGACCAGCGCCAGCGACCAGGGCCTCGCCAAGTACACCGCGTACTACTACCAGGCGGCGACCGAGCTCGGCGCGCCGTACTTCGACGTCTCGTACCTGAAGGACCTCCTGCACTACGACTACAAGGAGCTGTACGCACCGCGCGCGTACGTGCCCAAGGAGATCCCGACGACCTTCAACCCGAAGGCGATGCCCGACATCGACCGCTGGGTGAAGCGCGAGGCCGAGCGGATCATCTTCGTCTACGGCGGCAACGACCCGTGGGGCGCCAAGCCGTTCGAGCTCGGCCGGGGCAGCGACGACTGCTACGTCTACACCGTCCCGGGCGGCAACCACGGCTCCAACATCGGCAAGCTGCCGGCGGAGGAGTCGGCCGCGGCGACCGCCAAGGTGCTGGAGTGGGCCGGCCTGACCGGTGACCAGGACGACGCCCGCGCGCTCGCGAAGTCGCAGTACCGGATCCCGCCGTTCGGCCCGCTCGACGAGGAGGGCCAGAAGCTGGAGCGCCACCCGCTGTAGCGCCGCAGCCGGGCAGCACGCCCAAAGGAAGACCGCAGGAAGACCGCAGGAAAGCGGTAGGAAAGCGGTAGGAAAGCGGAAGGAAGGCCGCCTCCGACCCGGGGGCGGCCTTTCGCGTGCGTCCCTCGCGTACGGCAGGGACGGTTCGCCGAACCCCTCCCCGAAGCAGTGAATCAGTGCTTCAATGCTTCCATGGCCTACCGACGCACCCCCGCCGTCCAAGCCCGCCTGGACGCCCAGCGCGAGGCCGTGCTGCAGTCGGCCGTCGGCCTGCTCGCCGAGCGCGGCTACGGCGGCTGCACGATGGCCGCGGTCGCGGACCGCGCCGGGATCGCCACCGGCAGCCTGTACCAGCACTTCACCAACAAGGCCGAGCTGTCGGTGCAGTTGTTCCGCCGGGTGGTCACCCGGGAGATCGCGGCGGTGAACGCGGCCGTCGCCCGCCGGGAGACGCCCGAGCAGCGGATCGCCGCCGTCGTCGAGACGTTCGCCGCCCGCGCCCTGCGCGCGCCGCGGCTGGCGTACGCGCTGCTGGTCGAGCCGGCCGACGCGGTCGTGGACGCCGAACGCCTGGTGTTCCGGCGGGCGTTCCGCGACGTGATCGCCGCCGAGATCGCCGCCGCCGTGGCCGCCGGACGGCTGCCCGCGCAGGACCCGGTGCTGACGGCCGCCGCCCTGGTCGGCGCCGTCGCCGAAGCCCTGGCCGGCC
>NZ_JBFBDY010000190.1:0-11717 GCF_040683475.1 Kitasatospora sp. NPDC093558
GCACGTGGTGGCGGCGATGCCGCACGGCGAGTTCACCGCCCGGCGCGGCCCGATGATGGCCGCCTCGGGCGCCCTGCACGTGACCGTCCACGGCGCGGGCGGCCACGGTTCGGCACCGCACCGGGCCAAGGACCCCGTCCCGGCGGCCTGCGAGATGGTCACCGCCCTCCAGGCGATGGTGACGCGCCGCTTCGACGTGTTCGACCCGGTGGTGGTCACCGTCGGGCTCTTCCAGGCCGGCACCCGGCGCAACGTGATCCCCGAGACCGCCCATTTCGAAGCGACCGTGCGGACGTTCTCCGCCGAGGCGCAGTCCCGGGTCGCGAAGGCGGCGGTCGAGCTGGTCAGGTCGGTCGCGGCGGCCCACGGGCTGCGGGCGGAGGCGGAGTTCCGCCCCGAGTACCCGCTGACCCGGACCGACGGCACCGAGACCGACTTCCTCGCCGACACCGTCCGGGAGGTGTTCGGCGAGGAGCGGTACCGGCCGATGGTGAACCCGCTGACCGCGTCCGAGGACTTCTCCCGGGTGCTCGACGCCGTCCCCGGCTCCTTCGTGATGCTCGGCGCCGCCCCGAAGGGGAGCGATCCGGAGGACCGCGCACCCAACCACTCCCCGTACGCGGAGTTCGACGACGCGGTGCTCGCCGACGGCGCCGCGCTCCTCGCCGAACTCGCCGTCCGCCGACTGGCGGCGTGAACCGGCCGGGGCCGGCGGCGTGAACCGGCCGGGGCCCGTCGCGCGGTGGACGGGCCCCGGCCTGCTCACGTCGGCGCTACCCGGCCGTCAGCTCGATCGGGCTCTCGGCGGTGGCGATGGTCTGGGGGAGCGGCATGCCGTTCGGGCCCATCGTGAGCATGGTGGCCTTCACGGTGGCCGGGCCGGTGCGCAGGAGCGGGCCGGAGCCGCGTCCTGCGGTCATCGGGCGGCCGGTGTTGGTCCACGTCCGCGCGGTGCCGTCGCACTGCGCCTTGAACCCGCCGATCGACTCCGGGTGGCCGTTCTGAATCACGTTGCTGCCGATCAGGACGACCTTGCCCGGGTGTTCGACGCAGCGGTAGGAGCCGGTCAGGGTGACGGTGCCGTCGTCGGCGAGGGTGCCGCCGGTGACGCTCACGGCGTCGGACGGGACGGCCGGTGTGGTGGCGGCGGTGGCCGCGGTGCCGGTGGCGGCCGCGAGGCCGATCACGGCGGTGACGACGGCGGCCAGCGTACGGAGCTCGCGCATGGTGTTGGGTCCTCCGAGGTGTCGTGCGAGTGCACCGACGTACCTACCGCGCGCCGGTGGCCCGCCGCACGCCGCCACCCGCCGGTGGACGCGTCTCCACCCGGATGGCTCTGTGCGGGTGGCGCTACGCGCCTCCCGGCCCCGCCCGCGTGTTCCCTGCGGAGGACCCGTCGGCCGAGCCGACCCGTCAGCGCCCGGGGAAGCCCTCCGGCCGCTGCCAGGACCTCACGTAGTCGACCAGCAGGTGCCCCTGGCTGCCGGCCGCCGGCGGGATCTTGGAGTAGACGAAGTTGTCGAGGAGGACGTTCACCGGGCCGTTCGACGTCCGGCTGCTGTGGAAGACCATCCGGCCGTCGATCCACCAGTCCGTTCCCCACGGCTCGATGTCGACGCCGTAGGTGTGGAAGTCCGCGGCCGGATCGAACGTGGGCCGGTGCACGGTGCCGGCGGGGTTCGGACCGGCGGGGTTCGGGCCGGGCAGGGTGATGCCGGGCCAGGTGAACCCGGGTGGCAGGTCCGGGCGGGTGCCGGCCGGGTTGTGCTGGGTGAGGTGGAGCCGGGAGTGGTCGTCCGAGTAGAACTCGAAGGCGTCGGTCTCGCCGTGGGCCGGGAGGTTGGCGCCGGGCGCCGACCACGTCCACAGCGCCGACCAGAAGCCCTTGGGCGCCGGGAGTTTGGCCCGGATCTCGGTGTAGCCGTGGCGGAAGGCGTAGGACGGCGAGGTGTTGATCATGCAGCTGGACCAGGCGTAGTGCTTCCCGCCGGAACTGGTGATGTCGTCCGGCTTGGCCGTGATGTCCAGCATGCCGCCGGAGACGGTGCAGTTCGCCGGCTGGTCGAATTCGAGCTGCTGGTTGTCCGGGTTCCCCGTCCCCAGGGGGGCGGTGGACCAGTCCGCCTCCGCCCCGGACTGGTACGACCACTTCGTCCGGTCCAGCGACGTGCCGTCGAACTCGTCCGCGAACTTGAGGTCCCACGGGCCCGCCGGCCCCGCCGGCGCGGGATGCGCCGAGCCAGGGCCCGTGGGATGCGTCGGGCTCGGCCCGGTGGGATGCGTCGGTAAGGGCCCGCCGGGCGTCGGCACCGACGGGAACGGGAACCAGCCGCCCAACGGGTTACCCGGGACCGACCACGACCCGCCCCCGGGCGACGGCCACGGCCAGGGCTGCGCCGCCAGGGCCGTCGGCGACACGAGCGCGCACACGGCCGCACCGGCCACGGCCGCGGCGCCGAACCTCAGACGACTCTTCCGCCGTCGCTCCTGCCGCCGTTTCTGGCTGCTCTTCAGCGCTCTCTTCAGGGGTTTCAACGATGGATCCGCCGTTCTGCGACAGGTCACGGCCGTGGACGGAGCCGCCCGAGGGTGACGGCCGGACGTGGGAAGAGGAGACCGGGGCGTCGGCCCGGCGGCCGGTCGAGGCGCAGGGGCCGCGCGTACCGGCGGGACGGACCCGCCGGAACGGACAAGCGTGTTATCGACGACTCTGACACCTGTCCCGACACCCCGCTCGTCGGAGGGGCCGCCTGGGTGACCCGCCGACAACATGGCGGCCCCGGAGGCCTGGTGATCGGCCATCCGGTCCGTACCCCTCCTCTCGGGCGCGTCCCTCCCGTGCCACCCGCACCCATAGCCGCCGCGGACCCGCCGCGGACCCGCTAGTCCTCCGGCCCGGGCCCCGAGGCGGGCGAACTCCCGTTCCACGAAGACTCGTTGACGGATCCGTTCACCAGCCCGTCGAGCTTCGTCCACCGCACCCCGGGCCCGTCGCCCGGGCCCTTGACGGTGTGCTGCTCGCCAGGCACGCCGGGGCCGTCCCCTCCGCCGTTCAGCAGGCTCTCCCGGATCAGCCGGGCGGCCTCGGGTCGGCCGACCGCATCGGTCGCCTCGGCCACGCGAAGGGCCCAGACATGACGCGCCGGGGAATCGTCCGCCAGGTCGACGCCCTCCAGCAGCTCGTGCAGAGGGCCGACCACACGCGGCCCCCTCGTCGGCCCGCCCGGCCCCGGCGGCCCGGGGTCGCCCGCCCCGGCGCCGCCCTCGCCGTCGTCATCCCAGTGGCGCGGCGCGGGGGACACGTCGTCCAGGAACGGGACCGCCTGTGGGACGAGGTGCTGGTAAAGCTCGTCCACGGCCTCGTCGTTGGCCGCGGCGGAGAGCCGGGCGAGCGGGCCGATCATGTCGACGGCCTCCCGCACCTCGTCGTCGTGGCGCGCCAGCCACCACACCACCGCGCTGCCGGGCGACTTGAGGACGTCATCGCCGAGGTACGCCCGCTTGCTCTGCTCGTACCGCCGCTCGTGCTCCCAGACCTCCTCGGTCTTCCGGACCTCGGACAGCTTCCCCAGCCGGGCCCGGTCGTCCGCGGAGAGCCCGAGTTCCACCCGCCCGCCCATGGCCTCCACCAGGCCCGACACGTCCGGGCTCTGCGTGCCGAGCACACCGTTCAGCCGGTGCAGCACGAGGTCCAGCCGTTCGGGCACCTCGCGTTCGGTCACCACCCGGGCGCGGGCCAGCACCGTCTCGACCGCCAGGCTCGCCGGGTCCGCGTGCACCAGCCCGGTGGTGTTCCGGATCGGGCGCCACCACACCGTCGCCGAGAAGTGGAAGTCGTAGTCCGGCACCCGGCTCGGCAACGCGACCCCGTCCACGCGGGTCTCCTCCCAAGGCAACTCGTCCGGGCCGGACTTCGGCCTCGGCGCCGGCGACTGGGCCAGCGCCAGCAGCACGGCCAGCACCACGGCCACGGCGGCCGGCGCCGCCCACAGCCAGACCGGCCACCCGGCCGAGACCCCGAGCGCCACGGTCACCAGCCCGGCCGCGAGGGCCAGCCCGACGAGGGGCGCCTTTCCCGTGCCGTTCAATTCCCTCTCCCTCCGCGGACTCCCGCCGCCGTCAGGTCCAGCGGTTCGACGCCCTGCGCGCGGTCGATGGCCCGCCGGAAGCGCGCCGCGATGTCTTCCCGGCCGTGCGGCAGCGAGGCGTCGTCCGGTTCCGCGGACCAGTCGTACGCCAGCAGGTAGAAGCGGCTGAGGACATCGACGTCGCGGTCGGCGGCGTCGATCAGGATTCGCATCAGCCGCGCACCACCGTCGGGCTCGCACCGGGCGGCGGAGAGCCACGCCCTGACTTTGGGGGACCAGACGGCCGGCGGCGCGAGATCGAGGACTCCGCGCCACCCGCGGACGGCCACGTCGTGCTGTACCCATCCGGGGAGAGGGTCCATCAGGACGAGGAAGATCCCGACGTCCGCGAACTCGTGCTTCTCCATGCCGCTGCACACCCGGTTGAGCAGTCTCACGCACAAGGCGTGGTTCTGCCGGACCAGTTCGAGGAGAGCCGTCTGGGCGGAATCCGGCCGACCGTGGTCACCCTCCCGGCGAGCGAGGTGATGCAAGCGCACGAGCGCCTGGTCCGGATAGAGAGGTGCCATCGCCTCGACGCACGTTCGCGTCAGCAGACGGGCCAGTTGGGAGGAGAGCCCCGGCTTGACGGCCCACTCGTAGATCTTCGCTCGGAAGGCCGATCCCCGGGCATCGCTCATGAGCCCGAGCGCCAGGACGAGTTCTGCTTCGGGCAGCAGCTTGCCGTCCGTCGCCCACGACTCCACGAGGTCGGTCAGCGTCCGGACGTCGTCGGCCTTCAGGGCGTGCTCGGTGTACCTCGCCACGAAGTGGTTCCGGTCGGCAGGGCCCAGCCACGCGAACTCCGTGACGGCGTCCGCGACCCAGTCCCCGAAGGCCGCCCGGAGGTCCGGGTAGTAGAGCCAGAAGTGGGTGCGGATGGCCGCCGCGTAGGCCAGACCCTCGAAGTGGATCCGCTCCCCCCGCACCTTCACCGGCAGTTCGTGGAGGCGTCTGGTCAGGTCGGTGCGGTCGAGGCGAGGACGCTCGTCCTCGGGGTGTCCGAGCCGGCTCAACAGGCGGTCGGCGAACCGGAACACGGTGGCCGCAGGTGCCTCGTCCAGCATCGCCGCCGTGAACAGCAGCGCACGCTGCCGCCCGTCGGTGAGGTCGGCGACTTGCTGGGCGACCTCGTGACTCCGGTCCTGGAGGGCCTCGTCCGCCCGTCCGGCCCACGCGTGGAAGTCACCACCGTCCGCGCGTGCCCGGACCACCAGCTCGGAGAGCCGTTGTAGCTCCTGCATCGAGGAACTTCCCAGCATCCGACCGAGACAGGACCCGCGCAGGTCCGTGCGCGTGAGCTCGATGCCCTCCGACCGCAGGTGTCGCGCGAGGACACCGGCACCGTCGGGACGTCCGATCTGCACCCGCAACTGAAGGAAGTCGGACCGGAGGAGGTGCTCGTGTGTATGGGGAAGAACCACGACCAAGCGGGCATGAAGTTGCCGGATCTTCTCCCAGTACACCGCCAACTGGCCCTGTGCGGTGATGAAGTCGTCGTCCGAGAGGCCCGAGAGGTCGAAAAGGATGCGCTCGCCGGTGGCGATCTCGTCCGGATCTTCCCGCTTGGGGTCCAGAGTGGCCTCGCGGAAGGGATCGTCGGTGTCGCCGGCGCAGTGCAGGAGGATGGTGGCGGCGGACCGCCGTCCGCTTCCGGGAGCACCGGAGAGCAGGACGACGGAGCCGGGCTCTTCCAGACGTTCGGCCGCGACACGGTATCCGGGTGGGCCGATGAATCGACGGCGTAGCCATTGGCGTCGTTCGAGTGCGACCTGCCAAGGGTCTCTTCTGGGGCGCGGCGGTTCCTGGAGGCCGAGGAAGATGATGTTCTGGGTGCCGCTGCCCGTGTGTGTCTGGCCCTGCGCGTTGCGGATCCGCGTCGTGTGGCCCTGGTCGGTCACCGGCGGCGGTCCTCGCGGTGGTCCTCGTGCCGGTCCTCGCGGCGGTCGGGGCGGTTGGTGAAGTCGTTGTTGACGGTGCCGCGTTCGACGTAGTTGCTGCCGTCGCCGTGGAACTCGACGCCGCCGTGGCGGATGGTGTTGTTCTGGGTGCCGCTGCCGGTGTGCACCTGCCCGCTGGCGTTGTTGATGAACGTGCCGACGCCGTTGCCCACGGCGCCGATGCCGCCGCTCTGCTCGTGCCGGTAGTCCCGGGCCTGCATGACGCTGCCGTCTACCCGGCCGGTCTCGTTGTGGGTCTCGACGGTGTGGCGGCCCTTGGCCGCGGTGATCCGCCGTTCGGCCTCGGCGAGCCGGGGGACGGCCTCGGCGAGGTCGTCGCCGAGGCGGCGCAGTCCGGAGTCGGCGTCGCGGTTGTCGAAGCGCCGGTACTGGCAGTCGGCGAGTTCGGCGATCTCGGGCGGGAGGGTGTGCCGGTCGAGGCGGGTCGTCCTTCCCACGAGGACCGGGACGACCAGGGCCCCGCTCTCGAAGGCCTCGGCGATCTCCTTGCGGGTCCAGTCCTCGGGGTCGTCGAGGGCGCGTGCGCCGTCCGCCGTGCGGGCGTCGGCCCAGCGCGGCCCGATGACGGCGATGAGCACGCTGCTGCGCCGCACGGCGGTCAGGAGCGCTTGGGGGAAGCGTCCGCCGATCCCGATGGACTTGCTGGCGCGGAAGACGCGCTCGTCGCCGAAGCGCCGCGAGAGCTCGCGCTCGATCAGGGTGGCGGTGGTGTCCTCGTCGCTGGTGCGGTAGTTGACGAAGATTTCGGGCATGGCTGATCGCCTCTCGTGAGGGTGGTGGACGGGCGGGGGCCGGGAGCCGGCCGGGCGGTGTGAGGTCTACGGGTGCAGGGCTCTGGCGAGCAGGGGCTCGATGTCCCGCACGGTCCGGTCGGCCCGGAACCGGTGCAGTTCGCGGGCGAGTCGCCGGACGTCGGCCCGGATGGTCGCCGAGTGCAGGCCGGGCACGAGCGGCAGGAGCTCAGCGGCGAGTGTGCCGGCGTGCTCCGGCTGGCCGTTCGCGGCGTGGGCGAGGGCGCGGCGGATGCCGTAGCGGGCGCGGCTGCGGATGGCGTGTGCAGGAATCCGCAGGTACTCGCGGTCGAGCACCTCGGCGGCCTGCGCCGGCCGGCCGAGGTCGTGCAGGCACCAGCCGGTGACCATGGCCGCCGGGTCGGCGAGGCTGGTGGTGCCGAGGACGGGTGCGCCGGCGCCGTCCCCGTGGCCGCTCCCGGTGCCGCTCTCGGCGTCGGCTGCGGCGAGGAGTTCGCGGGCGCGGTCGAGGCTGCGCAGGCAGGCGTCGCGGTCACCGGTGAGGGCGTGGCCCTGGGCTTCCCGCTGGGCGGCGAGTCCGCGGATCCTGGGCGGCAGGTGGCCGGCCTGGGCCGCTTCGACGAGCTGGACGGTCCGGGTCGCGTCCCCTGCGTAGAAGGTGACAAGGGCGCGCCGGACGAGGGCGTAGGAGGCGAGGTGGTGGTCGCCGCCGGCTTCGGCGAACTCGACGGCGCGGGCGGTCCACGAGAGCGCGGTGGCGTCGTCGCCGGCCTCCTGGGCCATCCAGCCCGCGTATTCCGCGAACCGGGCGGCGAGCGCGAGCAGCCGGCTCCGGTTCGCGGTGCCGGCCCGGGCGGCCAATTGGCCGAGGGTGTGGGTCTGGGCGGTGAGCTTGGGCAGCTGCGTGGAGGGGGCGGTGGTCTGGCCGAGCCGGCGCATCTGGTCGAACTGGGCCCGGAAGATCTCCACCGGCGCCGACTCCTCGATGAGCGACTCGGCGACGGGCGAGTCCGCGACGGGCGTCGCCGGGCTGGGCGTCGTCGGTACGGTCGCCGGAGGTATCGACGTCAGGGGGCCGGCGAGGCCTGCGCCGAGCAGGGACGTCGCTCCGGCGGCGAGGAGACGGCGCCTGCCCAGCCCTTCGGGCCGGCGGACGTCCTCGCGTTCACCCCGGAACGGCGGTGCTCCTGCGCCCTGTTCGCCGATGTCACGGCTGTCCCGGGCGGAGAGGCCGGACCGGCCGGACCGGGCCGACTGCGACGGACGCGGCTCGGCGGGCAGGAGCCGCTCCAGTGCGCCGGCGGCGTCGAGCTGGGCGTCGCAGCGGCGGGCGAACTCCGGCGGCGGGGCCTTGTGGCCTCGCTCGATCTTGCTGAGGTGGCCCTTGCTGTAGCTCAGCAGTTCGGCGAGCCGGGTCAGGGTCAGGCCTGCGGCGATCCGCCGTCTGCGGAGTTCCGGGCCGAACTCTTCGGACGACACTGCGGGCCTGCGCATGCCAACCCCCGTTCTGGTTCCGTTCGTTCGGGCGTGTGCCGAGTCGAGTGGGCTGGAAGCGGTCTCCCCTCGCTTCCGTCTGAATCCTGGCATGCGATCGGGCCGGTCAAACGGGTGTCGGTGGCGTTTCCTGTTTCCTCTTTCGGTGCGAATGACCTTAGGAACAAAACAAGTTGCCGACATCCCCATGGTGCAACGCCATGGTGCAACGCCGGCCGTGCGCCGGAGCACGCAGAGGCCCCCTGCCGGTGGTCGACAGGGGGTCGGTGGGTGCCGGGCTCAGACGACGGGTGTGAAGTTGCCGTTCGTGTCCAGGGCGTAGCTGCCGCTCTTGAGGCCGTCGACGGTCCTGTTCTTGAGCCATTCGCGGGACATGGTGTGGAGGTCCTTGGCGCGGGTCTCCCAGACCATCTGGTGGCCGGCGCAGGCCACCCTGATCATCAGCTTGTCGGTGCCGGGGATGGCGGCGTAGAGGTCGGGGACCCAGAAGTTGAACCGGACGTCGGACGACTTGTGCATGGCCTGCGTGTCGAACTCCCCGTAGACGATGAGCACGGGCACCGTCGTGCCGAGGGTGTTGTCGAGCGGCACGGTGGTGTCGTTCCAGCCCCACCAGAAGGAGTTGCGGAACCGGCCGATGCCGTCCGGCACGCCGGCGTGCACCGGACCCCAGGTCTTGCCGAGGGGGTCGTTGTCCAGGATGGCCGCCCACACCACGTCGACGATGCCGCTCTCACGCTGGTCGGGGCACTGCACCTCGGGGTCCCACACCTTCGACAGGCCGTCCTTCGCGAGGAGGTTCATCGGGAAGCCGAACTGGGCGGCCGGGGTGGTCAGGGGCAGCGCGTGGGGCGGGTCGAAGCGGGTGCCCGGCTTGCTGGCGTTGCCCTTGGCCGGGAAGATCGGCGCCAGGAGCAGCAGGCTGCTCACCTTGCCGGGGTGCTGGATGACGTACGGTCCCATCACGAAGGCGGCCGCGGACCAGCCGATGAACGCGACCTGCGGGACGTTGCGCGACGTCCGGATGAACTCGACGACCGTGTTCAGCTCGTCCCATTCGCTCTGCGAGTTGCCCAGCTGCTTCGGGTAGGCGGCCGGGCACGGGCCGGCCAGCGGGTTGGGGACGAGGTCGTCGAGCTGCTGGGCGGGGTTGGCGTTGCAGGGGTTGTCCATCTCCGGGCGCGGTGACAGGCCGGAGCCCTGGAGCTCCATGACGAACACGTCGTAGCCCGCCTCGGCCAGGTTCTGGGCCCAGCTGTACTTGCCGTGCTGGAGGTCGAACCCGGCGACGGCCGGGACGCTGCGGCCGTGCAGCATCAGGACGGCCTCGGGATCGTGGTGCGGCCTGGTCCCGTCGTACTCGCGGACGAAGAGGTCGACGTGCTCGTTGCGGTTCGCGGGGATGGTCGAGACGTGCGGGACGGCGTGGTCCTGGGGAGGGATGCTGGGCATCGTTCGCCCTCCGATCCGTCGACTCGGCCCCGGCGGGGTGGCCGGAGCCGTCTCATGCCAGGGTCCGCCGGGCGGACGGGGCGACGCTCATCGGGTTGGGCCGCTCGGAGTACGTCGCGGAGTACCTCTCGGAGCGCGTGAGGCGCCGGGCGGTGCTGCGCAGCGCCCGCGGTCAGCTGCCGGGCTGCCTGGTCGGCGGGAGGAGGACGCTCTGCGTGACGGGGGACGAGAGGATCACCGACGTCGTGGTGCGGCCGAGGGTCGACATGAGCTCGATCAGCTCCTCCAGGTGGGCCGTGTCGCGGGCGGCGATCTTGAAGATCCAGCAGTCCTCGCCGAGGACGTGGTGGACCTCCAGGACCTCGGGGCGGTGGAGGAGTTCCTGGCTGCGGAGGTACTTGACGGTCACGCGCGCGTGCGGGGAGACCCGGACGAAGGCCTGGATGCCGTAGCCGAGGCGGGCGGCGGAGACCTGCGCGGCGTAGCCGGTGACGGTGCCGTCGGCTTCGAGGCGGCGGACGCGCTCGCCGACGGCGGCGGGGCTGAGGCTGACGCGGCGGCCGAGTTCGCTCAGCGTGATGCGGCCCTCGGCCTGGAGGAGCTCCAGGAGGCGCAGGTCGACGGCGTCCAGGCCGCTCTCGGAGCGCGACGCCGGGCGTGCTGAGGAATCGTCGGCGGTGCCGCCGATCTGCCGTCGGTCTTTCGGTCGCGGCGCCTGAACTCCCATGATCTCCCCTTCATCGGATGACCCCGCACCGTAACACTTGTGGGTATGGAAAACGTGCTGGTCATCGGGGGAAACCGTTACTTCGGACGGCAGCTGGTCACCCGGCTGCGGGATTCCGGGGCGCGGGTGAGCGTGCTGAACCGCGGCTCGACGGCGCCGCCGCCCGGGGTGGAGCAGCTGGTCGCGGACCGGGAGGACGAGGCGGCGCTGGGCGCGGTGCTCGCGGGCCGGGACTTCGACGTCGTGGTCGACCAGGTCTGCTACACGCCGCTGCACGCCGAGGGCGCCGTGCGGGCGTTCGCGGGGCGGGCCGGGCGGTACGTCATGACGTCCACCATCGAGGTGTACGACACGGGGGAGCACCGGCCGGTCGGTGTGCCGCTGGGTGAGGACGTGATCGATCCGGCGCAGTGGCCGGTCAGGAGTGAACTGCCCTGGCGTGACAGGGGGTTCAGGGATGGCGCGTACGGCGAGGGCAAGCGGCAGGCGGAGGCGGTGCTGGCGCGCAGCGGCGCGTTCCCGTTCGCGGCCGTCCGGGCCGGGCACGTGCTGGGCGCCGACGACTTCACCGGGCGCCTCGCGCACTACCGCGAACGGATCGCGGCCGGGCTCCCGGTGGCCGTCCACCCGGCCGACCTGCCGTCCTCGTACACGCACGAGGGCGAGATGGCCGACGTCCTGCACTGGGCGGCCGGGGCGCGGTTCACCGGGGCCGTCAACGCCTGCTCGCACGGTGAGTTGACGGCGACGGACCTCTGCGACCTGCTCGCGCAGGGGAGTTCGTACCGGACGGCCGCACCCGCATCCGGGGAGGAGGCCTCGCCGTTCTCCTTCGAGCGCTACTACGGCATGGACAACTCCCGTGCCGAGCAGCTCGGTTACAGCTTCTCCCACACCCGCGACTGGCTGCCCGGGCTCGTCGCCGCCACGTCCCGCTGAGGAATCGAACGATGACCACGACCAGCACCACGACCACCACCACCCGGCGCCTCGGCACCCTGGACGTCAGCGCCATCGGCCTCGGCGCCATGCCGCTCTCCGTCGAGGGCCGCCCCGACGAGGAGCGCGCGGTCGCCACCGTCCACGCCGCGCTCGACGCCGGCATCACGCTGATCGACACCGCCGACTCCTACCACTGGCACGCCGACGAGTACGGCCACAACGAGCGCCTGATCGCCCGCGCCCTCGCCGCCCGCGGCTCCGG
>NZ_JBFBDY010000191.1:0-11567 GCF_040683475.1 Kitasatospora sp. NPDC093558
CGACTGGCCCCGAGGTGGGTTCGTATCGCTGGGCGGGTCGGACAGCCTCTACGTCACGGCCGCCCGTTGGGGGGCGACGTCGGCCCGGTCGACCGCGCCGCGCCCGGTCTCGGGGGCGAGCCGGACCAGGCCGGTGCCGGGGCCGTCGGTGAGCCGGCCGGGGCGCAGCACCGTCCAGTCGAGGGTGGTGCGGGCGCGGACGGCGTCGTCGGCGGCGCCCTTGGCGCGCAAGTAGGTCTCGAAGACCTCGTCGGCGGGGTGGTGGGCGTCGGCGTCGGCGCCCATGGAGGAGACCATGAGGTAGCGGCGGACGCCGGCGAGTTCGGCGGCGTCGGCGAGGAGCACGGCGGCGTCGCGGTCGACGGTGTTCTTGCGGGCGGCGCCACTGCCCGGTCCCGCGCCGGCGGCGAAGACCACGGCGTCGGCGCCGTCGAGCAGGGCGGCGAGTTGCGGGGCGGTGGCGGCCTCCAGGTCGAGCAGCAGCGGCTCGGCGCCGGCGGCCACGAGGTCCTGGGCCTGTTCGGGGCGGCGGATGATCCCGGCGGGGCGGTCGCCGCGGTCGGCGAGCAGCCGTTCGAGGGCGAGCGCGATCTGTCCGTGGCCCCCGGCGATGACGGTACGCATGGTTGTGACGGTAGCCCGCGGCGCGCGTGCCCGTCGTGCGGAGCGCGCTGCGGGGTGGATGCCCCCGGGCGGGCACGATGAGGGCCCCGGGCAGGACACAATGGGCGCATGACTTCGCTCGCCCATCCGCAGCTGCGTTTCACGCCCACCGTGCAGGACCCGTCCGGCCCCCGGGAGCTGGTGATCCTCGGTTCCACCGGGTCGATCGGCACCCAGGCCATCGACGTGGTGCTCCGCAACCCGGACCGGTTCCGGGTGGTCGCCCTGTCGGCGGCCGGCGGCCGGGTGGGGCTGCTCGCCGAGCAGGCACTGGAGCTGGGCGTGCACACCGTGGCCGTCGCCGACCCGGCGGCCGAGCCGGCGCTGCGCGAGGCGCTGGCGGCCAAGGCGGCGGGGCGTGCGCTGCCGGCGGTGCTGGTGGGGCCGGACGCGGCGACCGAGCTGGCCGCGATGGAGTGCCACTCGGTGCTGAACGGCATCACCGGTTCGATCGGGCTGCGCCCGACGCTGGCCGCGCTGAAGGCCGGCCGGGTGCTGGTGCTGGCGAACAAGGAGTCGCTGATCGTCGGCGGTCCGCTGGTGAAGGCGGTGGCGAAGCCGGGTCAGATCGTGCCGGTGGACTCCGAGCACGCCGCGCTCTTCCAGGCCCTGGCCGGCGGCAGCCGGGCCGAGGTCCGCAAGCTGGTGGTCACCGCCAGCGGCGGTCCGTTCCGCAACCGCACCCGGGAGCAGCTGGCCGGGGTGACCCCGCAGGACGCGCTGGCGCACCCGACCTGGGCGATGGGCCCGGTCGTCACGATCAACTCGGCCACCCTGGTCAACAAGGGCCTGGAGGTGATCGAGGCGCACCTGCTCTACGACGTGCCGTTCGACCGGATCGAGGTCGTCGTCCATCCGCAGTCGGTGGTGCACTCGATGGTGGAGTTCGCCGACGGTTCGACGCTGGCGCAGGCCAGCCCGCCGGACATGCGGATGCCGATCGCGCTGGGCCTGGGCTGGCCGGAGCGGGTGCCGGACGCCGCGCCGGGCTGCGACTGGACCAAGGCCGCGACCTGGGAGTTCTTCCCGCTGGACAACGACGCGTTCCCGGCGGTCGAGCTGGCCCGCGAGGTGGGTTCGCTGGGCGGCACGGTGCCGGCGGTGTTCAACGCGGCGAACGAGGAGTGCGTGGAGGCCTTCCTAAAGGGCCGGCTCGCCTTCACCGGGATCGTGGACACTGTTGCCAAGGTCGTGACCGAGCACGGACAGCGCGACGGTGGGTCGGCCGCGGCGGGAACTTCCCTGACCGTCGAGGACGTCCTGCACGCGGAGGACTGGGCCCGCGCCCGGGCCCGCGAGCTGGCGGCGGGCTGACCGACCGGACCGATCGGGCCGGCCGGCCCAGGGCGGGCCGGCCGATCGCGGCGGTTGAACCGTGGCGCCGGTCGCGGTAGGACGAGACGATGAGCGGAGCGGCATGACGGAGGAGTTGCGGTGGCAGCGGTTTTGACGGTGGTCGGCATCCTGGTCTTCGTGCTCGGGCTGCTGGTGTCGATCGCCTGGCACGAACTCGGCCACCTCTCCACGGCCAAGCTGTTCGGCATCCGGGTGCCGCAGTACATGGTCGGCTTCGGCCCGACCCTGTGGTCGCGCAAGAAGGGCGAGACCGAGTACGGCATCAAGGCGATCCCGTTCGGCGGGTACATCCGGATGATCGGGATGTTCCCGCCGGGCGACGACGGCCGGATCACCAAGCGCAGCAGCTCGCCCTGGCGGACCATGATCGAGGACGCCCGCGAGGCCTCCTACGAGGAGCTCCAGGAGGGTGACGAGCACCGGCTCTTCTACACCCGCAAGCCGTGGAAGCGCGTCATCGTCATGTTCGCCGGGCCGTTCATGAACCTGATCCTGGCGTTCGGGCTCTTCCTGACGGTCATGATGGGCTTCGGCGTCACCATGAACGTGCCGACCGTCAGCACCGTCGCCCAGTGCGTCGTCAAGGCGGGCCAGCCCACCGACAGCTGCCCGGCGGGCGCCCCGCAGACCCCCGCCGCGGCGGCCGGGCTGAAGGCCGGGGACCGGATCCTCTCCTTCGACGGGGACCGCATCCGCACCTACGACCAACTCCAGGCCGACATCCGCAAGTCGGCCGGGAAGACCGTGCCGGTCGTGGTCGACCGAGCCGGTCAGCAGCTCACCCTCACCCCGACCATCAAGGTCAACGACGTCCAGAAGTACGACGCGAACGACATCCCGATCAAGGGGCAGACCGTCCAGGCCGGGTTCCTCGGATTCACTCCGGCGAGTGGTGTCGTCCAGCTCGGTTTCGGGCAGTCACTCGACCGGATGACCACCATGGCCGAGAGCGGCGTGAAGTCCCTGGTCGCCCTGCCCGGCAAGATCCCCGGGCTGTGGAACGCCGTCGTCGGCGACGCCCCCCGCGACCCGGACTCCCCGATCGGGATGGTCGGCGCCGCCCGGGTGAGCGGCGAGGTCTTCTCGCTGGACATCCCCGGCACCCAGCGGATCGCGGTCTTCGTGAACCTGTTGGCCGGCATCAACCTGTCGCTGTTCCTGTTCAACATGCTGCCGCTGCTCCCGCTCGACGGCGGCCACGTCGCGGGCGCCGTGTGGGAGTCGGTGCGCCGCCGCCTCGCACAGCTGTTCAGGCGGCCCGACCCGGGCCCGTTCGACGTCGCCAAGCTGATGCCCCTGGCGTACGTGGTGGCCAGCATCTTCGTCGGGTTCACCCTGCTCGTCCTGGTGGCCGACCTGGTGAACCCGGTCAAGATCAGCTAGTGCGTCCGGGTACGGCGGGTGTGCTCGGCTCCACCCCCGTGCCGTACCGTGGAGGCCGGGTGCGCGATCGTGGCGCGCCCGGCCCCGGCCGTTGGTGCGGCCGGGCGGTCGATCACACCTCCACCCTGGGGAACCCTGCGCACATGACCGCGATCTCGCTCGGTATTCCGTCCCTGCCGCTCAAGCCGCTCGCCAAGCGTCGAGTATCCCGGCAGATCATGGTCGGCAACGTTCCGGTCGGCGGTGACGCCCCCGTCTCGGTGCAGTCGATGACCACCACCGTGACCTCGGACATCAACGCCACGCTGCAGCAGATCGCGCAGCTCACCGCCTCCGGCTGCCAGATCGTCCGGGTCGCCGTCCCGTCCCAGGACGACGCCGACGCGCTGCCGATCATCGCGAAGAAGTCGCAGATCCCGGTCATCGCCGACATCCACTTCCAGCCGAAGTACGTGTTCGCCGCGATCGACGCCGGCTGCGCCGCGGTGCGCGTCAACCCGGGCAACATCAAGGCCTTCGACGACAAGGTCGGCGAGATCGCCAAGGCGGCCAAGGACGCGGGCGTGCCGATCCGGATCGGCGTCAACGCCGGCTCGCTGGACAAGCGCCTGCTGGAGAAGTACGGCCGGGCCACCCCCGAGGCGCTGGTGGAGTCCGCGCTGTGGGAGTGCTCGCTGTTCGAGGAGCACGACTTCCGCGACATCAAGATCTCGGTCAAGCACAACGACCCGGTCGTGATGATCAACGCCTACCGCCAGCTCGCCGCCGCCTGCGACTACCCGCTGCACCTCGGCGTGACCGAGGCCGGGCCGGCCTTCCAGGGCACCATCAAGTCCGCGGTCGCGTTCGGCGCGCTGCTCGCCGAGGGCATCGGCGACACCATCCGGGTCTCGCTGTCGGCCCCGCCGGCCGAGGAGATCAAGGTCGGCAACCAGATCCTGGAGTCGCTCGGCCTGCGCCAGCGCGGCCTGGAGATCGTCTCCTGCCCGTCCTGCGGCCGCGCCCAGGTGGACGTCTACAAGCTCGCCGAGGAGGTCACCGCCGGCCTGGAGGGCATGGAGGTGCCGCTGCGCGTCGCGGTCATGGGCTGCGTCGTGAACGGCCCGGGCGAGGCCCGCGAGGCCGACCTCGGGGTCGCCTCGGGCAACGGCAAGGGCCAGATCTTCGTCAAGGGCGAGGTCATCAAGACCGTCCCGGAGTCGAAGATCGTCGAGACCCTGATCGAGGAGGCGCTCAAGCTCGCCGAGCAGATGCAGGCGGAGGGCGTCGAGGCCGGGTCGCCGACGGTCGTCGCCGGCGAGTGACCGGGGTGTAGGCCCCGCGGCCCCGTGCGGTTCGCCGCCCGGGGGCCGCGCGGAGCGCAGTTCGTCTTTCCGGAAGCGGGGCCCTCCGTTAGCGGACGGCCCCGCGGCCGTAGCCGGGTGGGGCCACGGAGTAGGGTGCGGCCAGAGTCGTCTCAGTGAGGTGCTGTCTCGATGCTCGATCGAGGTGTGATGCTCCCCAGCGCGTTCCAGGCCGCCCGCGCCCTGGCCACCACCCGCGTGCTGGAGCCGCCCGACCTCGCCGACGCCCTGGAGATCCTCCACCGGGACCCGGTCGCCAACGCCTTCGTCGCCACCCGCGTCGAGTCGGTCGGGCTCGACCCCTGGCGGCTCGGCGGCGAGATGTGGGGCTGGTACGACGAGGACGGCGTCCTCGACGCGCTCTGCTACGCCGGGGCCAACCTGGTCCTCGTCAACGCCGGCCCGTCGGCGGTCCAGGCCTTCGCCGAGCGGGCGCGGCGCCAGGGGCGCCGGTGCTCCTCGATCGTCGGGCCGGCCGGGCCGACGGCGGCCTTCTGGGCGCTCCTGGAACGGAGTTGGGGTCCGGCCCGGGACGTGCGCGCGCACCAGCCGCTGATGGCCACGACCGTGTCGTCGGTGGAGATCGCGCCCGACCCGCTGGTCCGGCGGGTGCGGCGCAGCGAGGTCGAGGCGCTGATGCCGGCCTGCGTGGCGATGTTCACCGAGGAGGTCGGGGTGTCGCCGCTGGCCGGGGACGGCGGGCTGCTGTACCAGGCCAGGGTCGCCGAACTCGTCTCCAGCGGACGGTCGTTCGCGCGGTTCGGGGACGACGGCGAGGTCGTTTTCAAGGCGGAGATCGGCGCGGTGACCGAAGGGGCGTGCCAGATCCAGGGCGTGTGGGTCGCGCCCGAGCACCGGGGGCAGGGGCTCTCGGAGACCGGGATGGCGGCGGTGCTGGACATCGCGCTGCGGGAGGTCGCCCCGGTGGTCTCGCTGTACGTCAACGACTTCAACGTGCGTGCGCGGGCTGCCTATCGGCGCGTCGGCTTCCGCGAGGTCGGGGCGTTCATGAGCGTGCTCTTCTAGCGGTCGCGCCGGTGCCGGTGGGGCTGATCTGCGGCTCCGCCCGCACTCGCGGGGCGCGGGTAGTAACGTCCGGGGCATGGATCAGCTGACCGGGGTGACGATCGAGGCCATCGACCTCGCGGCCTGGGCGCCGCAGGCGCTCGATGTCCAGGCGGTGGCGTTCGGGCTGACGCCCGAGGAGGTCGCCGTCCGGCTGCACATCGTCGGCCGGCACGCCCAGCAGCCCGGGGTGATCGCCCTCGGCGCGATGAGCGGCGGACGGCTCGTCGGTTTCGGGTACGGGATGCCCAACCGGCGCGAGCACTGGTGGAGCACCGTCATCGAGCCCTACCTGGTCTCCCGGGGGTACGGGGACTGGCTGGACGGGGTGTTCGCCATCACCGAGCTGCACGTGCTGCCCGAGTGGCAGGGCCAGGGCATCGGTTCGCGGCTGATCCGGGGGCTGTGCGAGGGCTCGGGCCTGGACCGGAGCATCCTGTCGGCGATCGACGCCGAGACGCCGGCCCGGCGGCTGTACCGCGCCCTGGGGTACCGGGACCTCGCGCGGGCGGTGCGCTTCCCGGCGACGGACCGGCTGTACGCGGTGATGGGGGCCCCGCTGCCGCTGCGGCGGCCCGGTGCGGGCGCGGTTCAGACGGCGCCGGCGAATTCCAGGTAGAGCTCGGCGTCCTCCTGGCGCTTCGCGGCGAGCGCGCGCAGGCCGAGGTCGACGGCGCGGTAGAGGGTCCAGCCGCGCAGGCGCTCCTGGTCCACCTCCAGGGCCTCGGAGAGCTGGTGGAGCCGGCGGCGGATGGCGGCGGGCGTGCCCGCGGAGCCGACCACGGTGTCCGCGCGGTCCAGGACGAGGCGGGCGAGGTCGTAGGCGCGCTCCCCGGCGAGGGGGCGGGGGTCGATCGCCAGCCAGGGGGCGCGGTCGGCGGCGAGGACGTTGCCGTGGTGGAAGTCGCCGTGCAGCAGGAACGTCTCGGTGGCGGAGGCCGCGAGGGCGTCCGCGGTCTCCATGGCCTCGGCGACGAGGGCGGCCGCCTCGGGCGGGGGCGCGACATCGGGGGCTCGGCCGGCCACGTGGTCGGCGAGGGCGGGGAACGCGTGCTCGTCCGGGAGCGGCACCCAGAGCCGGTGGAGGAGGCTGGTCGCCTCCAGCATCGCCTTGGGCTCGGCGAGCGACCGCAGGGGGATGTCACCGTGCAGGCGCTCCAGGAGCAGGGCCCCCTCGGCGGGGACGGCGTCCATGAGGAGGACGGCGCCGCGGCCGGCCCATTCGGAGAGGGCGACGTGCTCGGTGGCCGTCTCCGGGGTGACCAGGCCGACCTTGAGGACGGCGGGGGAGAGGTCGTCGCGGTGGACGTAGGCGACGAGGCTGAGGCTGCCCCCGGGGTCGAGGACGCGCTCCAGGGTGAGGTTCCAGTGCTCCAGGTGGGCGGCCACCCGGCCTGGAAGCTCCGTCAGCCAGGCCTCGGCCTCGTCGCCGCCGGGGCTCGCGGCGATGCTGCGCGCCAGCCAGGCGGGCACGGTGATCTGTGCTGGTGCTCCCGACATGCCGGCCTTCCGGTTCGTGGTCCCCCGTGGTGCTACCCGTCCATTGTCGGGGATGGGGGCGAAAGCGCAGGTCAGTGTCGCGGCGGGCGGCCGGCCTCAGGGCGTCGCGGTCGGCGTCGCGGCTGCGGTCGGGGACGCGGTGGGGGACGCGGCAGGCTGGTCGTCGATGCCCGGGAACGGGGTCCGGGCCGCGCCCCAGCGGCGGGCGCGGACGGCGGCCTCGCGCAGGGCGTCGGCCGCCGTGGCGCGCTGCTGGGCGGGGACGGCGGCGACCAGGTCGGCGTAGACCGTGGTGAGCCGGGTCTCTATGTGGGCGGCCAGGCGGGTGGCCGCAGCGGCGTCACCGACGGCGAACGGGAGCTGGTAACCGGCCGCCGCCGCGCTGGGAGTGGCCCCCACGCCGGTGAGGAGGCGCTGCCACACGTCCCGGCGGGCCTGGTGGGCGGCGTAGGCCGTCCGGGCATCGGCGCGCTGCTGGTCCTCGGGCAGCTTGGCGCCGACCACCCCGTAGCCGTAGATGGCGGCGTGTTCGGCGTTCAGGGCGCCCTGGATCGCGGTGACGGCCTCGGGGCTGAGCGCCGCGCTCGGGGATGCGGAGGGGGAGTCGGCGGGCGCGGCCGGGGGAGCGGTGTCGCCGAGCGCGGCGGTGTGTATGGCGGCCGACGCGGCGACGGACGCCAGCAGCCGGGCCAGTTGCGGGGACGCGGCGCCCAGGTCGGCCAGGCGGGTCTGGGCGGTCCGGCGTTCGAGGGCGGCCAGCTCGGCGGTGGTGGTGACCGGGGACGGGGCCGCGGTCGGGGTGGCCGTCGCAGTGGTGCCCGGTGTGGTCGCGGAGGGGGTGGGCGGTGTGGAGTCCGTGAGGGTTTGTGCCAGTGCCGCCCGGTGCTCGGCCACCTCGGCGCGCAGGGGCTGGAGCTGGGCCGACGGCAGGGTGTCGTAGGCCGCGAGCAGGGTGTCGGTGGCGGCCACCGCCCGGCGGCGGAGGGGCTCGTCCGGGTCGGGGCGGTGGGTCTCGGCGGGTTTGACCTGCTCCGGGGCGGTGGTGCAGGCGGCGGCGGTGAAGAACAGCCCGAGGGCCAGGAAGGTCCGTCGGCTGGGCGGCTGCATGCGTGTCACTCCGGGGCGTGTACGGGAGGACGGCCTCCCCGCCTGCCCTCGTTGGCGTGAATGATTACAGAATCCCCACGATTTGGGCCGTGTTCCGGGGCGGGAGGGGCACCGGAGACGGGTGTGACCTTGCTCGCAGTGGGTGGCGCCCGGCCGGGGCGGTGTGGTCCGGAATCGGTGGTTCGCGGCATCACCGGCTAGGCTTTGGGCCGAGCTGCCGCGACCCGGTCGGGACGCGGAGCGACCTTCTGACAACAGCAGACGCGGCCGAGGAGTCCACCCGGATGAGCACCACCACCACCGACCGGCTGCGCGCGTTGCTGGAGCCGCTGGCCGCGCAGGCGGGCCTGGACCTCGAGGACGTCAGGGTCACCCAGGCCGGCAGCCGCCGCCAGGTGCAGATCGACGTCGACACCGACGGCGGCGTGGACATGGATGCCATCGCCGACTTCAGCCGGGTGGTCGGCGAGGCCCTGGACGAGTCGGACCTGATGGGCGACGGCGCGTACCTGCTGGAGGTCGGATCCCCCGGTGCCGAGCGCCCGCTGGTGCTGCCCCGGCACTGGCAGCGCGCCGAGGGGCGGCTGGCCAAGATCCACCTGGCCGACGGCGGGGAGGTCGTCGCGCGGGTGCTGGAGGCGGACGAGGACGGCGCACTGGTCGAGGTGCAGCCGGTGAAGGGCCGCGGCCGGCCGAAGGAGCGCCGCCTGGAGTACTCCGAGGTGGCCCGGGCGCGCGTCCAGGTCGAGTTCAACCGCAAGGACGAAGAGCTCCTCGACGAGGGGGACGACGGTGCGGAGTGACGGCCGCACGCACTGGACCATGATGAATGTGACGAAAGACGAGGAGGCGTAGCCGTGGACATCGACATGAGTGCCCTGCGCACGCTGGTCAACGAGAAGAACATCCCCTTCGACCTGCTGGTCGAGTCGATCGAGTCGGCCCTCCTCACCGCGTACCACCGCACCGAGGGCTCGCGCCGCCGGGCCCGGGTGCACCTGGACCGCAAGTCCGGGCACGTCACCGTGTGGGCGATGGAGGACCCGGCGGAGCTGGACGAGGGCGTCGAGCCCAAGGAGTTCGACGACACCCCGAACGGCTTCGGCCGGATCGCGTCCAGCATCGGCATCCAGGTGATGATGCAGCGCCTGCGCGACGCCGCCGACGACCAGACCTTCGGCGAGTACGCGGGCAAGGAGGGCGACATCGTCACCGGTGTCGTCCAGCAGGGCAACGACCCGAAGAACGTGCTGGTCGACATCGGCAAGCTGGAGGCCATCCTGCCGCCGCAGGAGCAGGTCCCGGGCGAGGACTACCGGCACGGCACCCGGCTGAAGTGCTACGTCGTGGCGGTGCGCCGCGGTGTCCGCGGGGCGTCGGTGACGCTGTCGCGCACGCACCCGAGCCTGGTGAAGAAGCTGTTCGCGCTGGAGGTCCCGGAGATCGCGGACGGCAGCGTGGAGATCGCGGCCATCGCCCGCGAGGCCGGCCACCGCACCAAGATCGCGGTCTGGTCGCGCCGCGCCGGCCTGAACGCCAAGGGCGCCTGCATCGGCCCGATGGGCGCCCGGGTGCGCGCGGTGATGGGCGAGCTGCACGGCGAGAAGATCGACATCGTGGACTGGTCGGAGGACCCCCGCGAGATGGTCGCCGCCGCGCTGTCCCCCGCGCGGGTGACCAGCGTGGAGATCGTCGACGCCGCCCAGCGCTCCGCCCGGGTGATCGTGCCCGACTACCAGCTGTCGCTGGCGATCGGCAAGGAGGGCCAGAACGCCCGCCTCGCCGCCCGTCTCACGGGGTGGCGGATCGACATCCGGCCGGACACCGAGGACGCCGGCCAGGAATCGGCGCAGCGGTAGTCAGTGTTGTAGCGGGCGTCCCCGCCGGTCCGGCCGGGCCGGCGGGGCGGCGCCATGTCCCTTCGGAGGGGTAGACTTGCCTTCGTCTGGCCGGACGCATGTCCGAGCACGCCCGGAACGCACCTGCGTGGGCTGCCGCAAGCGCGCGGCCAAGCACCAGCTGTTGCGTGTCACGGCGGTCGAGGGCGTCTGCGTCCCCGATCCCCGTGGCGCACTGCCAGGCCGGGGCGCTCACCTGCACCCCGATCCGGCCTGCCTCGACCTCGCGGTCCGCCGTCGGGCGTTCCCCCGGGCCTTCCGGCTCCAGGGCGTGCTCGACACGGAGCGGCTCCGCGGGTTCATCGAGGAGCGGGCGGGCGGCAGCCAGGAGACGTGACTCTCCCGGGCCCCCGCTTCGGAGAACCACCGCAACAAGTACGGCGGGCGGGCAGCCGCGCGCCGTGCCACCAGTCAGGTACCTCGCGATGTGGAAGTAGGTCGAGATTGCGATGAGCACTCGATGAGTACGCGATGAGTACGCGATGGGTACGCCCATGAAGTAGCGACGGTCCGGCGGACGAGACACCCCGGACTCATAGACAGGAGTGAAGTGGCTAAGGTCCGGGTTTACGAACTCGCCAAGGAACTTGGCTTGGAGAGCAAGGCCGTCATGGCCAAGCTCACCGAGCTCGGTGAGTTCGTCCGTTCGGCGTCCTCGACGATCGAGGCGCCGGTCGTGCGCAAGCTGACTGACGCGCTTGGTGTGGCACCCACCGGTGGTGGTTCCGCTGCCAAGCCGGGCCCGCGGAAGTCCGCGGCGCCCTCTCCCTCCGGGGCTCCCAAGCCGGGTGCCCCGACCCCGGGGCCGCGCCCGAGCGCGACCCCTGGTCCCCGTCCCACCCCGGCCGCAGGCCCGGCCGCTGCGGCTCCCGCCGCCCCGGCCGCCCCCGCAGCCCCGAAGCCGGCGGGCGCGCCGACTCCGGGTCCGCGCCCGGCCGCGCGTCCCGCCGCTCCGGCGGCCCCGGCCGCGCCCGCGGCCGAGTTCTCTTCGCCGGCTCCGGCCGGTGACGCCCCGCGTCCGGCCGCCCAGGCCCCGCGTCCGGCGGCGGCCCAGGCCTCCGGCGGCGCCCGTCCGGGCCCGCGTCCGGCCGGCCCGCGTCCGGGCAACAACCCGTTCACCTCGGGCAGTGCCACCGGCATGGCCCGCCCCGGCGACCGCCGTCCCGGCGCGCCGGGCGGCCGTCCGGGTGCTCCGGGTGCGCAGGGCGGCGACCGCCCGCGTCCCGGTGGCGACCGTCCGCGTCCCGCCGGT
>NZ_JBFBDY010000192.1:0-11496 GCF_040683475.1 Kitasatospora sp. NPDC093558
ACACACCGACGAGTGGTGGTACGGCGCCTACGGCCGGCTCGCCGCCTGGCGGTCCCTGGCCGCCCTGGCCGGCGCACCGCAGGACGCGACGCCCGCCGAGGTCGAACGGCGGGCCGCCGCCTGCGTCTGGTACGGCTTCCAGGCCTGGACGGAGTGGTTCAACTGCGACTCGTGGGACTTCGGATTCCTGACCCTCTCTCCCGACCGCACCCGCCTCGCCGTCCTCGCGGCCACCGACTACAACGGCGGCTGACGGCATGACCGGCACCCCCGTCTGGTCCGGACGGCTCGGCCGCCTGCCCGCCGAGCTCCACGTGGACGGCGACCACCGGGTGCTCACCGTCGGCGGCCGACGGGTCGTGCTGCGGCCCGACGCCGCCGTGCGGCACCGCGGCGGCCTGCTGCGCCACCGGATCACCGTCGAACAGCCCGGCGAGCCGGTCTTCACCGTCCGCTACCGGCCGTCCTGGCACGCCCGGCTCGGCCCGCTGCTGGACGCGACCTACGACCGCTGGGCCGCCGAGTTCGACGACCCCGGGCTCGAACTGACCGCCCGCCTGGGGGGCGCCGACGACTGGGTGGACGACCGGGCCGATACTTGATCATCACGTTCGAGGCGCTTCGGGGGGAAAGCCGATGATCAACGATGCCGTCCCGCTGTCCGTGCACCACGACGCGGCGTCGCAGCTGTGGACCGTCACCGCACCCAAGGACAGCCTCGGTCCGATCGCCGTCGCCGAGGACCAGGTGCTCGTCCCGTTCGACGGGCGGATGACCGCCTTCGACGCCCGCGACGGCGGGATGCTCTGGCGCAGCCCGCACCGGCTCGACGGGATCGAGTTCCGGCTGTCGACGGCCTTCACGCCGACCGAGCACCACGTCGTCGTGCCGAGCAGCAATCCGGGCTGGTACGGCACCGACCCGATCGCCCTCACCTGCCTCCGCCGGACGGACGGCTCGCTCGCCTGGATCCGGGACGCCACACCGCTCTCCGGCTATCTGACGGACGACCGCACGCTCGTCCTCTGGCAGGGCCACGAGGACGCGCCGCGCCACGTCACCGCCCTCGACCTGGTGGACGGCCGGCGCCTGTGGCGCCACGACTACAGAAACGTCACGAGCGTGCTGCTGACGGAGGGCCGGGTGGTCGTCACCGTCGGGACCAACCGACGGCACTACACGCGCGCCTACGACTCCCGCACCGGCAAACGGCTGTGGTACACCACCATGAACCGCTACCCCGCCCGCCCGTACCTCCTCACCCACGAGCGCACGCCCACGCCCGTCGCCCTCGCCGCCCGTCCACACCGGGAGACCCTGCACTGGTTCGACCCCGCGACCGGCACCGAACTCGGCTCCCTCGCCACGGGCCACCGGTCCGCCCCCTGGGGCGGCGTCGGAACGGAGAGCGGGGTGCCGTCGGCGGTCTGGGCCCGGGTCGGCAACGGCCGGATCGCGCACGTGCGGCCGCTCGGGGAGGGGCAGGTGCGGACCTACCTCTCGCCGCGCCACCCCCTGGGCATCGCGGATCCCCTGGTCGTCGAGGTGGACGACCGGCTCTACACCACGGTCCAGCTGGACCGGAACCACGACCACCCGGACCGGATCCGCGGGGAGCGGATCGTCTCGGCCCGGCCCGGCCGGCTCCGCCGGCTCACCGGCGTGCGCTGGCCGTGGAAGGTCCCGCGGCGCGACCGGCAGGGCTTCTACGTCCACCTCGTACCGGGCCACCGGGACCTCCTGACCCTGCTGATCTACCGCGACCGGTGGGCCGTGGCGGCCATCCGGCACGACCGGGTGCTCTGGCGGCGGGGCTCGCGGGCCACGCCGCCCGTCCCGCTCGGCGACCGGGTGCTGCTGCTCGACGACTGCCCCGAGCACGACCACCTCCGGCTGGTCGACGGCCGGACGGGCGCCACGACCGGGCCCTGCCCCACGCGCTGAACCGGACGGGCACGCTGCCCCGGCCGAAACCCCCGCCTCCGTTACGGGTACGCCGCCAGGTCGACCCGGCGCGCACCGGGCGGGAGCATCGGCGTCCAGTCCACCGGGACGCCCCGGACGAACGCCTCCGCGAGCGAGCGGGCGAACCGCTCCCGCCCGCCCTCGCCGCGCGTCAACGTGCCGCAGACCAACGGCAGTTCGGCCGTCACGCCCGCGTCGGCCAGCGTCGCCCCGATCGCCGTCGTCATCACCGGGTGCGCGCCGACCTCGACGAAGTCCGTGAACCCCTGGCCCGCCAGCGCCCGCACCGCCGGGTCGAGCCGCACCGGCTCCCGCAGGTTGCGGTACCAGTACCCGGCGTCGACCGGACCGGTGACCCACCGCCCGTCGACGGTCGAGAACCACGGCACGGACGGCGCCGACGACCGTACGTCGCCCAGCAGTTCGGCCAGGGCATGCTCGACCCCCGCCACCTGGGCGGTGTGCGACGCGTAGTCCACCGGGACCATCCGCACGTCGATGCCGCGCCCCACCAGTTCCGCGTGGAAGGCGCCGAGCGCCGCGCTCTCCCCGCCCACCACCGTGCGCTCCGGCCCGTTCACCGCGCCGACCTCGACGCCGTCCCCGCACGCGCGGATCCAGTCCCGCACGCGGCCCTCGGGCAGCGGCACGGACACCATGCCGCCCCGGCCCGCCAGCCGGTCGGCGATGGCCCGGCTGCGCAGCGCGACCGTCCGGGCGGCGTCCTCCAGCGACAGCGCGCCCGCGACGCAGGCCGCCGCGATCTCGCCCTGCGAGTGCCCCAGGACGGCCGCCGGGCGGACGCCGTACGCCTCCCACAGCGCCGCGAGCGAGACCATCACCGCGAACGTCACCGGCTGGGCGACGTCCACGCGTGCCGGTGGCGGGGCCCCGCCGACGCCGTGCACGACGTCCACGAGCGACCAGTCCAGGTGCGGCGCCAGCGCCCGCCCGCACTGCGCCATCCGCTCGGCGAACACCGGCTCGTCGTGCCACAACTCCCGTCCCATGCCCGGCCATTGGCTGCCCTGGCCGGGGAAGACGAAGACCACGCCGCCGTCCGCCCGCTCCGGTGGCGCGGTGCCGGTGACGAGCCCGGGTGCGTCGCCACCGCCGGCCAGGGCCCGCAGCGCCGCGCGGACGGCGTCCGGGTCCGCCGCCGCCACGACGGCCCGGTGTTCGAACAGGGCCTGGCCGGCGAGCAGCGACAGGGCCGCGTCCTGCGGGCGCAGGCCCCCGTCCAGCGCGTCGGCCAGCCGCCCGGCCTGTGCCGCCAGCGCCTCCGGCGTCCGTGCGGACACCACGAGCGGGGCGAAACCCCCCGGCTCTCCGGCGGCGAGCTCCCGCAGGCCCGGGCAGCCGGCCGACGCCCGCTCGACCTCGGCCTCGACCTCGGCCTCGACCTCGGCCGGGTAGAGGTCCTCGCCGTCCTCGCCGTCCTGGACGGTCACGCTCTCCAGCCGGTCGACCAGGTACAGGCAGCCGTCGGCGTCCAGCCGCCCGAGGTCCCCGGTGCGGAACCACCCGTCGTCGTCCTGCAAGGCCTCGGCGTCGCACCGGTAGCCAGGCGAGACGTGCCGCCCGTGCACCCACACCTCGCCCGGCACGTCCGGTCCCGAGACGTCCGTGCCGGTGGCCGGGTCGACGATCCGCAGCCGGGTGAACGGCATCGGCCGGCCCGCCGAGCCCGCCTTCGCGACGGTGAGCTCCGGCGGCAGGTAGGTCGCGAAGCCCGCCGTCTCCGTGAGTCCCCACGCCTGCTGGAGCATCACCCCGCGCGCCGCGTAGTCGAGGACCAGCCGCGCCGGCACCGGGGCGCCCGCCACGACGGCGCCGCGCAGCGCGGACAGGTCGGCGGCGGCGAAGCCGGGCAGGCGGGCGAGGGCGGCGAACACCGGGGGGAGGGCGAAGAACGTGTTCACCTGGAACTCGACGAGGTCGCGCAGGGTCCGCTCGGGGTCGAAGCCGCGCCGGACGACGGTGGTGCCGCCGTGGCCGAGGCTGCGCAGGGTGAAGCAGGTGAGCCCGCCGACGTGGGAGAGCGGGGTGACGACCAGGTTGACGTCGTCCTCGCGCGTGAGCATCGCCGCGTCGACGTTGGCACCGTTCCACCAGATGTTGCCGTGGGTGAGCCGGACGCCCTTCGGACGGCCCGTGGTGCCCGAGGTGTGGAGGATGACGGCGAGGTCGTCGGCGTCCAGGAGCGCCGGATCGCGCGGTGGCTGCGGGGCGGCGGCGAGCGCGGCGGCGAGCGGCGTCCAGTGCGGGCCGGGCGCAGTCGTCACGGCGGCGGCGGGGTCGTCGTCGACGAGCAGCAGGCGCGTCCCCGGCGCCGGGTCGACCAGCGCCGCCGGCCCGGGCTCGGCGACGACGGTGTGCACCTCGCAGTCCCGCAGCACCGCTTCGGCGTCGGCCGCGCCGAGCCGGTGGTCCACCGGGACGAAGACCGCGCCCAGCCACCCGCACGCCAGGTACGTCGTGAGCAGCGCGGGACTGTTGAGCCCCAGGTAGGCGACCGGCCGGCCGGCCGTCACCCCGCCCCCGGCGAGCACCTCGGCGAGGCGGCCCGCGCGGTCCAGCAACTCCGGGTAGCCGATGGCGGATTCCTCGTAGTGCAGGGCGGGACCGGCGAGGGGGCGGGCGGCCGCGCGGCGCAGCGCGTCGATCGGGGTGATCTCCAGGTGCATGCGTCCTCCTGTGGTGCGGGGCACGGTCGGGCGCACGCACCGTGGTCGGGTGTGCGATCTCTATCAGATGTGACTCACCGTGAACACCAGGAGCGCGAAAGTATGCAGAACAGGTAAATCGGTCGGCCTCTTTACCGTTGCGGGTCCCGGCGTTGCGCCGCCGGGTGCCGGTGCGCGGCTGGGATCCTCGCCCGGTGGAGACGGTGGAGCCGGCGCGGCCGGCGGCGGGGACGACGGACACGGGCCGGGTCGAGGCGTTCAGCGACGGGGTGTTCGCGATCGCGATCACGCTGCTGATCCTGGAGATCAAGGTCCCGCAGGCGCACGGCGCGGCGGAGCTGTGGCGGGCGCTCGGCGCGCAGTGGCCGTCGTACTTCGCGTACGCGGTGAGCTTCCTGGTGATCGGCGTGATCTGGGTCAACCACCACACGCTGTTCGTGCACCTGGCCCGGGTGGACCGTACGCTGATGTTCGTCAATCTGCTGCTGCTGATGCTGGTCTCGGCACTGCCGTTCCCGACCGCGCTCGTCGCGCAGAACCTGCGCAACGGCTCGGCCGCGAACGTCGCGGCGGCCGTGTACGGCGGGGTGATGGTCGGGCACGCCGTGGTGTTCGCGCTGTTCTGGAACTACGCGACGCGCACCGGCCACTGCTTCGACGCGGGCGTCGACGTCGCGGCCGCCCGGGCCGCCCGGTGGAGGTTCAACGTGGGCCTGGTCGTCTACCCGCTCACCGTCGCGCTGGCGTTCCTGTCCGCACCGGCGGCCCTCGCCGTCCACGGACTGCTGGCCGTCTACTACGCCTTCAACCAGGTCAAGGTGCCGACGATCGTGCCTTAGGACCTCCTCATCCCCGGTACCGGCGACACCAGCGGCTCGGGCCCGTCGAGTTCGGTGGCCGCGCGCACGGCCTCCATCGCCCGCACCTCGTTGGGCACCCGGGGCCGCGCGCCGATGCCGAGGAAGCCGCCCTCGTTGTTGGCGTCGGCGACGACCGTGGCGATCTCCAGCAGGAACTCCCGGAACCCGTCCAGCTCTTCGGGGGCGACCCGGGCGACGATCTCCGTCGCCGCGCGGATCGCCGCCAGCGCGGGCCGCTCGTAGTCGGCGTAGCGGGTCGCGGGCCCGAGGCCGGTGTCGAAGGTCGACGACGCCGCCAACTCCCGGACGAACCGACGGGGGTGGGTCACGCCGGCCTCGCGCAGCAGCTTGACCAGCGCGATGATCTCCTCCGCGTCGGCGACGCCCTCGGCGAGCGCCACCAGCACGCCGGAGGCCATCAGCGACTGCCCGAGCGTCGCCCAGTCCTCGGGCGTGAAGTCCGACTCGCCCGCGCCGTCGGCGCCTTGGCCGGTGCGCAGCACCTGGAAGCCGACGTCGGCGAGCACGGCGGGCAGGCGGCGCACCGACGCGACCGTCCGCGCCCTGGCGGCGGCGGACAGCTCCGCCCAGGGCACGTGCTCGACGTCCCGACCGGCCCGCCGGCCGTCCCGCTGACCGGGAAACTGGCCGGGAAGCTCAACGGGAGGCTGTCCGGGCAGCTGCCCGGGCGCGCCCGGCCCGTGCTCGTGCTCCAGCCGGGCCAGGACCTCCGCCTCCTCCTCCGTGAAGTCGACGGGCGGCGGCCCGTCGGCGGCCGGCGCGTGCTCGGAGCTCGGCACCATCAGGCAGCCGACGGCCGCCAGCCGGTCGCCGAGCCGCCGCGCCTGGCGGCGATTGGCCTCCCTGAGCTCCTCGGGCAGCTCCTCCCAGGGCAGCAGCCCCGGCCGGCTGCCGAGCTCCCGGCCGTCCTCGACAGCGGCCTCCAGCCGGCTCTGGTGGAGGGCCCGCGCCAGGTGCTTGGTGACCTGGGCGCTGGTGTAGTCGGCCAGGCTGTCGATGACGCGGTCCTGCGCCTCCAGGCGCGCCTTCATCCGGCGGCACTCGTGCAGGACGGCCTCGGCGTCCAGGAGCGTCTGCTCGGCCCGGCGGTCGCCGGCCCGGCCGATCACGTCCTGCCCCACCATGATGACGATCATGAAGATCAGCTGGGCGAGCGTGGACAGGAAGCTCATGAACGCGAACGGGTACGGGTCGAAGTCCTGGAGGCCGAACTCCGCCATCCCGATCCACACCACCTGGGTGCCGGCGGCGATGTAGAACGCGGCCATGCTGCCCAGCCGCCCGGTCAGCCACGCGGCGATCCGCCCGTTGATCCCGGTCACCTGGTCGATCGCCTGCGGCGGGTGCTGCACCCGGTGCCGCTCGATCCACGGGTGCCGGCCGGTCTCCAGCAGGCTGACGCCGCGCCCGAGCGCGCGGTCGTGCCGGTCCAGGTGCGCCTGGAGGTCCGCGACCCGGTCGAAGATCGCCTCGGCGCTCTCGTACGTCTGCACCGCCCGCCGGTCCGCCGCCATCCCGAGCACCCGCTGGCCGACCAGGATCACCAGGCAGAGCACCAGTTGGACGACGTTGTCCAGGAACAGCAGGAACGCGAACGGGTACGGGTCGAGCGTGTGCAGCGGCCCCCACGTCGCCAGGGCCATCCACCCGCCGACGATCGCCAGCGTCACGTACAGCGCGGGCATCGAGCCCACGACCCGGGTCAGCGCGGCCGCGAACGCCCCGTTGAACCCCACCTGTCCGTCGGCCATCGCCACCGGCTGCTGCCGGGGCCCGCCGGACCCCGCACCGACCGCACTCACGCCCGCTCCTCCCGCCGATTACCGAGCTCGCACTGAACCCGGTTCCGGACGCTCTGTCAACGTCCTTTCCACGGAGTGTCATTCCGCGCCGCCGCACCTCGCGGAGGCCGGTTGACGCCCACCCGACCCGATCGCCGATGATGGTCCGCATGTGGGTGAAGTGGATCAACTGTCGCGTCCTGCTCGGCGGGCAGGACGCCTTCGCGGACGCGCAGCGCGAATGGGCGGCCATCGCGGACCAGCCGGGGCTGGTCGGGCAGGTCGGGGGCTGGGAGCCCGACGGCGGGCGGGCGCACGTGCTCGGCCTCTGGGCCGACCACGCGGCCTACACCCGGTTCATGGAAGAGCGCCATGACGAGATCGTCAAGGAGGAGTCCTACAAACGGTTCAGGCGCCGTGACGACCATGACGAGCCCGCGCCGACGCGCTCGTGGCTGGTGACCGCCGTGGCGACCGGTCCGTCCGTCCTCGACATCCCCGGGGAGGCCGGCCTTCGCGAGGCGCTGCCGCACGCCACCCTGCTGCGCGTCGCGGACTGTCACCTCCACCCCGGCCGCGCCGAGCACTTCCTCGACGCCCAGCTCCGGATCTGGAACCCGGCCATGGCGGCGGCCGACGGCATGCTCGCGGGCACGGTCACCCGGCTCGCGGACGACCGCTACCTCGTCACGACGCTGTGGACGGACGCGGACGCCCACCAGCGCTACGCGGACCGGGACGTGACCGCCCTGCGTGCCCGCGCCGACGTCGTCGCCGATGTCCACACGCTGGCCGGGCTGGCCCTGCCACTCGAACCGGAGTGGCAGGTCCTACCCGACGTCCAGTAGCAACTTTGGCCCGACGTCAGCTCAGGCAGCCGACGTGCGCCAGCGCCCGCTTGAGCAGCACGCCCTGACCGCCCGGCATGTCCTGCTGCACCAGCGGCGACGCGGCCTCCGCCGGGCTGAACCAGACCAGGTCGAGCGCGTCCTGGCGCGGCCGGCAGTCCCCGGACACCGGCACGATGTAGGCGAGCGACACGGCGTGCTGCCGGGGGTCGTGGAACTCGGTGATGCCGAGCGTCGGGAAGTACTCGGCGACGGTGAACGGCTGCAGCGAGGCCGGGATCCGCGGCAGCGCCACCGGCCCGAGGTCCTTCTCCAGGTGCCGCAGCAGCGCGTCGCGGATCCGCTCGTGGTGCAGCACGCGACCGGAGACCAGCGTGCGGCTGACCGTCCCGTCCGGCCCGATCCGCAGCAGGAGCCCGATCTGCGTGACCTCCCCGGACTCGTCGACCCGCACCGGCACGGCCTCGACGTACAGGATCGGCATCTGCGCCCGGGTCGTTTCGAGCTCCTCGGGCGCGAGCCAGCCCGGCGTGGTTTCCGTGATCTCAGACATTGCTTGATCGTACGGTCCCCGGACGACCGGACGGCGGCCGCCCCGCCCGGCGGTGACCCTGCGTCACCGACCTCCGGCGCGGCCGGACCGCCGGCGCGCCGCCCAAACCCGTCCGACGGCTAGAACCGCACGAGAGTTTGGCATAGGCACGGCAAAGCCTTCGCGCCGCCACCCCCGCACGTCTGGACGGACGCCGCCCGAACTGGTGAGGTGTCGGGGCTCCACCCCAACAACCCTACCAACGCAGGCAGTTCACCCCTCCCTCACACCCTCACACCGGGAGCAGACGCATGCGCACATCCTTCAAGGCCGCCGCCCACACCCTCGCGGCGCTGGCCCTGGCGGCCTTCGGGACCACCTCGCTCGCCACCGGCGCCCAGGCCGCGCAACCCGCCACCGCGGCCGCCCACTTCGGCGTCAAACCGCTCAACCCCGCCGCGAGCGCCGCTCAGCGGCCGGCCGCGAGCACGTCCAACACGCTGTCGGTCGGGTCCAGCGCGAGCCAGGGCGTCGTGTCCCCCACCCCCAAGGTCTACCTGGTCTTCTGGGGCACCCAGTGGTCGTCCGACCCGGCCGGGGTGGCGACCGACATGCAGAACATGTTCAAGGGCCTCTACGGCGCCCAGGACACCTGGGGCACCATCCTCGACCAGTACTGCGAGGGCGTGCCGAAGGGCACCGTCACCTGTGGCACCAAGGGGATCCACGTCAACCACCCGACCACCTCGCCGTTGGCCGGGGTCTGGTTCGACAAGTCCGCCGCCGCGCCGGCCAGCGCGACCACCGCCCAGATCGCCGCCGAGGCCGGCAAGGCCGCCGCGCACTTCGGCAACACCACCCAGGCGCCGAACCTCAACGCCCAGTACGTCGTGGTCTCCCCCACCGGGACGCACCCCGACGGCTTCCCCAACTCCGGCTTCTGCGCCTGGCACGACTTCACCAGCACGACCTACGGCAAGCTCGCCTACACCAACCTGCCGTACATCCCGGACAGCGGCGCGGGCGCCTGCACCACCTTCACCGACGGCCGCCTGCTCTCCGGCATCGAGTCCACCGAGACCCACGAGTACGCCGAGACCGTCACCGACTTCTGGCCCAGCATCGGCTGGAACGGCGGCGGCGGCGAGATCGGCGACGCGTGCGTCCAGCTCGACGCGTACGTGACGCTGAGCACCGGCACCTTCGACCTCCAGGGCCTGTGGTCCAACAGCGCCAACAAGTGCGTGACGCACGGCTGACGCCCCCGCCCCGGGCCACGGCCCTCCCGGACACCACCCGCGCCCCGAAATCGGGGTGCGCGGTCCGGGAGGGCCGTGGCATCCTCCGGAGATGAACCTGCCCGAACCGGTGATCGACCTCGGCGACGGCCTCGCGCTGCGCACCTTCCGCGGCCGGGCGGACCTCCCCGAGCTGTTCCGCGTCATCGAGGAGTCGCTGGAGCACCTGCGCCCGTTCATGCCGTGGGTGGCCGATCACAGCCTGGAGTACACCACCGAGTTCCTGGCCCGCCGCGAGGACCAGTGGGCGAACCACGCGAACCACGTCTACGCGATCGTGCAGGACGGCTCCATCGTCGGCGCCTGCTCGCTGTACCGGCGCGAGGGCTCCCCGGACGAGGGCCGCGAGATCGGCTACTGGCTGCACCCGGCCGCGACCGGCCGCGGCATCGCCACCCGGGCCACGCGCGCCCTGGTCGACCAGGCGTTCCGGCTGCCCGGCGTCGAGTACGTCGAGGTCTGCCACGACCCGGCCAACCTCGCCAGCGGCGCGATCCCGGCCCGGCTCGGGTTCACCGAACACCGCCGCCTGCCCGTCGAGCCCGTCGCCCCGGCCGAGACCGGGGAGGACCTGTTCTGGCGCCTCACCCGCCGGGAGCACGGCGCGAGCGCCTGACCGGATCGTTCCGCATCGGGGCCCGATGGTGTCTACGCCCCGGCCCCCGCCGGGCGCCATGATCGAGACATGAAGAACGCACTCCTCGTCATCGACGTCCAGGAATCCTTCCGGCAGCGCGAGAACTGGGCCGCCGTCTCCAACCCCGCGATCGTCGAGCGGGTGAACGAGCTCGTCGAGCACGCCCGCGGCCGCGGCGACCTCGTCGTGTGGGTCCTGCACTCCGAGCCCGGCACCGGCACGGTCTTCGACCCGGCCCGCGGCTTCGTCCACCTCATGGACGGCCTGGCGCCGGCCGAGGGCGAGCCCGTCGTCACCAAGACCGCGCACAACGCGTTCACCACCACCAACCTCCAGCAGGTGCTCACCCAGCACGGCGTGCGCGGCGTCGTCGTCAGCGGCATCCGCACCGAGCAGTGCTGCGAGACCACCACCCGGGTCGCCTGCGACCTCGGCTACGACGTCACCTTCGTCACCGACGCCACCGCCACCCACCCGATCGAGCACCGCGACGCCCCCGCCGGACGCACCCTCGCCGAGATCCTCGCCGACCCGCGCACCCTCTCCACGGACGACGTCATCGCCCGCACCGAGTACGCTCTGGCTGGCCGCTTCGCCACCGTCACCACCGTGAAGGAGCTGACCGGATCGTGACCCGCGTCGTCTTCCTGCTCGTCCCGCACGTGCACCTGCTGGACGTCGCCGGGCCCGCCCAGGTGTTCTCCACCGCGGCCGACCACGGCCTCGGCTACGAGACCGCGTACGTGGCCGAGCAGGAGGACGTCCCCACCGCGCAGGGCCTCGCCCTGCGGGCCGCCACGGCGTGGCCGGAGCTGTCGCCCGGGGACCTCCTGCTGGTCCCCGGCTGGCGGTCGGTCACGCTGCGCC
>NZ_JBFBDY010000193.1:0-11218 GCF_040683475.1 Kitasatospora sp. NPDC093558
CACGGGGCCCCGGCCGGCGTCACGGTCAGTTGTCCTCTTCCTCCTCCACCCAGCCCATGGTGCGCTCCACGGCCTTGAGCCACTTCTTGTACTCGCGCTCCCGGGTGGCCTCGTCCATGCGCGGGGTCCACTCGGCGGCGCGGTGCCAGTTGGCCCGCAGGGTGTCGAGGTCGTTCCAGAAGCCGACGGCGAGTCCGGCCGCGTAGGCGGCGCCGAGGGCGGTGGTCTCGGCCACGTACGGGCGTTCGACCGGGGCGTCGAGGACGTCGGCGATGTTCTGCATGAGCAGGTTGTTGCTGGTCATGCCGCCGTCGACCTTGAGGGCGGTGAGCTCGACCCCGGAGTCCTTCTGCATGGCGTCGACGACCTCGCGGGTCTGCCAGGCGGTGGCCTCCAGGACGGCCCGGGCCAGGTGGCCCTTGGTGACGTACCGGGTCAGACCGGCGATCACACCGCGGGCGTCGGAGCGCCAGTACGGGGCGAACAGGCCGGAGAAGGCCGGGACGAAGTAGGCGCCGCCGTTGTCCTCGACCGTGTTGGCGAGGGTCTCGATCTCGGCGGCGGTGGAGATGATGCCGAGCTGGTCGCGCAGCCACTGGACGAGCGAGCCGGTGACGGCGATCGAGCCTTCCAGGGCGTACACCGGGGCCTGGTCGCCGATCCGGTAGCCGACGGTGGTCAGCAGGCCGTGGTACGAGTTGACGATCTTCTCGCCGGTGTTGAGCAGCAGGAAGGTGCCGGTGCCGTAGGTGGACTTGGCCTCGCCCTCGTCGAAGCAGGTCTGGCCGAACAGCGCGGCCTGCTGGTCGCCGAGCGCGGAGGCGACCGGGACGCCGGCCAGGTCGCCGACGGCCTCGCCGTAGACCTCGGCGGAGGAGCGGATCTCCGGCAGGACGGCCATCGGCACGCCCATCGACTCGGCGATGCTCTCGTCCCAGGCGAGGGTCTTGAGGTTCATCAGCATGGTGCGGCTGGCGTTGGTGACGTCGGTGACGTGCTTGCCGCCGTCGACACCGCCGGTGAGGTTCCAGATCACCCAGGTGTCCATGGTGCCGAACAGGATGTCGCCGGCCTCGGCGCGCTCGCGCAGGCCCTCGACGTTGTCCAGCAGCCAGCGGATCTTGGGGCCGGCGAAGTAGCTGGCCAGCGGCAGGCCGGTCTCGCGGCGGAAGCGGTCCTGGCCGACGTTGCGGCCGAGCTCGCGGCAGAGCGCCTCGGTGCGGGTGTCCTGCCACACCAGCGCGTTGTGCACCGGCTCGCCGGTGTTCTTGTCCCACAGGACGGTGGTCTCGCGCTGGTTGGTGATGCCGATCGCGCGGATGTCGTCCTTGGTGAGGCCGGCCTTCTCCAGCGCGCCGCGGACGACGGACTGCACCCGGGTCCAGATCTCGGCGGCGTCGTGCTCGACGTAGCCGGGCTGGGGGAAGATCTGGCGGTGCTCCTGCTGGTCGACGGAGACGATGCGGCCGTCGGCGCCGAAGATGATGCAGCGGCTGGAGGTGGTGCCCTGGTCGATCGCGGCGATGTAGTTGCCAGTGGAGGTCATGGGGAGGGTCCTCGGCTCGGGTCGGGGATTACGGGGTGGGTGGGCCTGACGCGGTCGTACGGTCAGTCCCCGTGCTCGGGGGGTTCGACTCTGCTTTTCGGGAGCGGACCTTTAGAACAGGGCGTTGTAGAGGACACCGGCCAGCGCGCCGCCGGCGAGCGGGCCGACGACCGGGATCCAGGCGTACGACCAGTCCGAGCCGCCCTTGTTCGGGATCGGCAGGAGGGCGTGCATGATGCGCGGGCCGAGGTCACGGGCCGGGTTGATCGCGTAGCCGGTCGGGCCACCGAGGGACAGGCCGATGCCGACGACGGTCAGGGCGACGATGAGGGTGCCCATGCCCTTGAGGTCGTTGGCGCCGAGGGTGAGGATCGCCATGCAGAGCACGAAGGTGCCGATGACCTCGGTGATCACGTTCTGGATCGGGTTCCGGATCTCGGGCCCGGTCGAGAAGATGCCGAGGGTGGGCTCCTCGTTGGCCTGGAACTGGCCGAGGTAGGTGAGCCAGACGAGCGTGGCGCCGATCATCGCGCCGAGCATCTGCGAGCCGATGTAGAGCGGCACCTGGCTCCAGTCGCCGCTCTTGACCGCGAGCGCGATGGTGACGGCCGGGTTGAGGTGGGCGCCGGACTTGGGTCCGGTCATGTAGGCGGCGATGAGGACCGCGAAGCCCCAGCCGAAGGTGATCGCCAGCCAGCCGGCGTTGAGGGCCTTCGACTTCTTGAGGGTTACAGCGGCGCAGACGCCGCCGCCGAGAAGTATCAGGGCGGCGGTGCCGAGGGTTTCGCCGACGAAGACGTCGCCGTTGGAGAACGCGGACACAAAGACTCCCTTGTCCATGAGGCCCGGAGGTGCGGGTGGGGGCAGGCGGCCGGGTGATCGCCGTGCGGGTGAGCGCACTGGGGGAGTGATCTTCCCGGCCAGCGTTCGACAATGTCGACCGTCATGCGGAAGCTTCCTCCCCAGGTCGCCCCCGCGTCAAGGCGGGGTTACGCAGCTGTGACCCGCGCCTCCGCGCGTCTCCCGAAGTTACCCAGCGGAGCGCCCCGAACCGGGGCAAAACGCCAAGGCGCGGACAGGCCTACCGCCCGTCCGCGCCTCAGCGTGACGATTCGACCGCCGTACTCAGAACCGGCCGGCGCCCAGGTCGCGGGAGATCGCCCGCGCCGCGCTACGCACCGAGGCCACCAGCGAGGGCTTCACGAAGCCGTCCTCGCAGACCCGTTCGACCGGCCCGTTGATGCACACCGCGCCCACCGGGTTGCGCCGCCGGTCCTGGATCAGTGCGGCGATCGAGGCCACGCCCTCCCAGGTCTCCTCGACGGAGTCCGCCCAGCCGCGCTCGCGGATCAGGGCGCACTCCGCGTCCACGTCGGCCGCGTCGGTCAACGTCCGCACGGTGTACGACTCGTACGGTCCCTCGCCCAACTCCCCGCGCGCGACCGGGTCGTAGGCCACCAGCACCTTGCCGATCGCGGTGCTGTGCAGCGGCTGCATCGAGCCGACCTCCAGCACTTGCCTGGTGTCGTCCGGCCGGAACACGTGGTGCACGATCAGCACGCCCCGCTGGTGCAGCACCCCCAGGTAGACGGTCTCGCCGGCCGCCCGGGCCAGGTCGTCGGCCCACACCAGCGCCCGCGCGCGCAGCTCGTGCACGTCCAGGTAGCTCTGGCCGAGGCGCAGCAGTTCGGCGCCCAGCTGGTACTTGCCGCTCTCCGGGTCCTGCTCGACGAACCCCTCCAACTGCAGCGTGCGCAGGATGCCGTGCGCGGTGCCCTTGGCGAGGTCGAGCGCCGTCGCGACCTCGGACAGGCCCAGGCGGCGCTCACCGCCGGCCAGCAGGCGCATGATCGCGGCGGCCCGGGAAAGCGACTGGATCGGGCCGGGCATGGGAACCTCCGCGCTGACAGGCGGTCGACATTGTCGACCACAGTGGTGACGGGACGAGTTTGCCAGGCGTCGGGTGCTCCGTGCACCTTCCCCCTCGGTAACCCGCACTCGGCCGCCTGTTAACCTTCGCCGCCCCGCGGCCGCTGCGGGGCGCCGCACCGGAGCCCCGTGCCCTCGACAGTCCCGCCGGACGGCCACCTCCGCCGCCAGCGCGGCGATCCCGTCCGGCCCCACCCGGCAGCACCCGCCGACCAGCCGGGCCCCGTCCGCGAGCCACCCGCGCACGCGCGCCGAGCGGAACGTCGGCTCCCCGCGCCAGCCCCGTATCTCAGGGTCCCAGCGTTCCCCGCTGTTCGGGTACACCACCACCGGCTTGCCCGTCACCTCCGCCGCCAGCGCCACCGCCAGGTCCGCGTCCTGCGGCGTGCAGCAGTTCACGCCCACCGCCACCACCTCGTCGACGTCCCTCGCGAGCGCGAACGCCTCGGCCAGCGGCTGCCCGGCCCGCGTCCGGTCGCCCGCGATGCTGTACGAGAGCCAGGCCGGCACCCCGAGCCCCCGGACGACCTCCAGCATCGCCTCCGCCTCGTCCACGTCCGGCACCGTCTCCAGTGCCAGCACGTCCGGACCTGCCGTCGCGAGCACCTCCAGCCGCGGCCGGTGGAACGTCACCAGCTCCTCGAAGCCCAGCCCGTACCGCCCGCGGTACTCCGAACCGTCCGCCAGCACCGCCCCGTACGGCCCCACCGAGGCCGCCACCCAGCGCCGCCGCCGCCCGCCGGGCTCGCTGCGCGCCGCCTCCCGGGCCAGCTCCACGCTGCGCGCCATCAGCCGCGCCGACTCCGCCCGGCCGAGCCCGTGGCGCGCGAACCCGTCGAAGCTCGCCTGGTAGCTCGCGGTGATGGCGACCTCGGCCCCGGCCGCGAAGTACGCCCGGTGCGCCTCGACGACGGCCTCCGGCGCGTCCGCCAGCAGTCGCGCCGACCACAGCTCGTCCGACAGGTCGTGCCCCTGTGCCACCAGCTGGTTCGACATCCCGCCGTCCAGGACCAAGGGGCCGGCCGCCAGCGCGGCGGCGAAGTCCGACGGGGGAGTGGCGGGCATGGAGGCCTCCTGGAGCACGGGTCCGGCTGGTCACAGCCTAGGAGCCGAACGCCCTCGCCCGCCCGGAAAACCGTTTGCCGGGCGGGAACGGACTGGTTACGTTGTGCTCATCCCGAGAACGACGGCCCGGCACGGCCGCCCGCAGGACGCCTCGACACGGCCCGCACGGCGCCGGTCCACCAGGCACGAGACGACAAGCACGAGACGACCAGCACGAGACGACAGCACGGAGACACCCCCGATGGCCGCCGACGAGCCCCGCCCGCCCCACGCCGGCCCGCACCACGCCACCTCGGAGGCCGAGCGCGAATGGCTCGCCGCCTACGACCCGCGCGCCTACACCCCCGTGGCCGTCACGGTCGACGTCGTCGCCCTCACCCTGCGCGAAGGCCGCCTGCACGTCCTGCTCGTCGAGCGCGCCGCCCCGCCCTTCCAGGGCTCCTGGGCGCTGCCCGGCGGCTTCCTGCGCGCCGGCGAGGAGTGCCTCGACGACGCCGCCGCCCGCGAACTCGCCGAGGAGACGGGCCTGTTGGGCAGCTCCGACCTCGAATCCACCCTCAGCCGCATCCACCTCGAACAGCTCGGCACCTACGGCGCCCCCCACCGTGACCCGCGGATGCACGTCGTCTCCGTCGCCTACCTCGCCTTCGCCCCCGACCTGCCCGACCCCCAGGCCGGCACCGACGCCGCGGCCGCCGCCTGGCACCCGGTCGCCGACCTCGACCTCCGCGCCGACCCCGGCCCGGACCAGCGGCCCGCCGGCCGCCCCGAGACCGCCGCTGGGCCCGCCGACACCCACGGGGGTGGCGTCGGCGGGCCCAACGGCCCCATCACGCTCGCCTTCGACCACGCCCGCATCCTCGCCGACGGCCTCGACCGCGCCCGCGCCAAGATCGAGTACAGCCCCCTCGCCACCGCCTTCCTGCCCCCCGACTTCACCATCCCCGAGCTGCGCGCCGTCTACGAGGCCGTCTGGGACGAGAAGCTCCACCCCGGCAACTTCCACCGCAAGGTCCTCTCCGTCCCCGGCTTCGTCGAGAGCACCGGCACCACCACCGAACGCGGCGGAGCCCGCGGCGGCCCCCGCGCCCGCACCTACCGCGCCGGCGACGCCCGCCTCCTCCACCCCGCCCTCCTGCGCCCCGCCCGCGAGGAGGAGATCCGCTGACCGAACACCCGGCCCACCGGACTACCATCCGGACATGACCACCGACGACGTGACGAGCACGGTCAACCACCCCTTCTCGCACTGCCACTTCTGCGGAACGCCCTACCCGCCCGGCACCCGCGACTGGCCCCGCACCTGCCCCGGCTGCGCCGAGATCAGCTACCGCAACCCGCTGCCCGTCGCCGTCACCGTCCTGCCCGTCACCCGCCCCGACGCCGACCCCGCCCTCGTCGTCATCCGCCGCACCATCGAACCCGGCTACGGCGAACTCGCCTTCCCCGGCGGCTACATCGACTTCGGCGAGACCTGGCAGCAGGCCTGCGTACGCGAACTGCGCGAGGAGACCGGCATCCTGGCCGACGCCTCCGACATCACCCTGGCCTCCACCTCCTCCGACCCCTACGGCCGCTTCGTCTTCCTCTGCGGACTGCTCCCCGCCCGCCCCCTCGCCGAACTCCCGCCCTCGCACCCCACCGACGAGACCGACGGCTGGCTGCTCGCCCACCCCGACACCCGGCTCGTCTGGGACTTCCACACCAACGTCTCCCGTGCCTGGTTCAACGGCGAACTCGACGGCCGCTGACCAGCCCCGCCACTCCCGGGAGACCCTGGCGCAGCGGCCGCTCACATGGCATGGTCTGCACCGACAGCCCAACCGGACGGGCCTGCCACAAGCACTCCCGTCCCCACCACCGGCCGGGAGACCACCACCGTGAGCACCCCCCTCCAGGACCAGCCGCTCTGGCGCCCCAACCCCGCTCGCGCCGCCGCGACCAGCCTCGTGGCGTTCCAGGCCTGGGCCGCCGAGCACCACGGCGCCCCGGCCGCCCCGCTCGCCCCGGCCGCCGACGACCAGCAGGCCGCCGAGCGCTACGCCGCCCTGCACAGCTGGTCCACCGAGGACCTCGGCCGGTTCTGGACCGCGGTGACGCAGTGGTTCGACGTCCGCTTCACCGAGGCCCCCGAGGCCGTCCTCGCCGACCCGGCCATGCCCGGCGCCCGCTGGTTCCCCGGCGCCCGCCTCAACTACGCCGAGCACGCCCTGCGCGCCGCCGAGGCCCCGGAGAACGCCGACCGCCCCGCGATCCTCCACCTCGACGAGACCACCGAGCAGCCCGTCGTCCTCACCTGGTCCGAACTGCGCCGCCAGGTCGGCTCCCTGGCCGCCGCCCTGCGCGCCCGCGGCGTGCGCCCCGGCGACCGCGTCAGCGCCTACCTGCCCAACGTCCCGCAGGCCGCCGTCGCCCTCCTCGCCACCGCCGCCGTCGGCGCGATCTGGACCAGCTGCGCCCCCGACTTCGGCGCCCGCAGCGTCCTCGACCGCCTCCAGCAGATCGAGCCCACCGTCCTGTTCGCCGTCGACGGCTACCACTACGGCGGCAAGGACCACGACCGCACCGACGTCGTCGCCGAGCTGCGCCGCGAACTCCCGAGCCTGCACACCGTCGTGCACGTCCCCCTGCTCGGCGCCCCCGCCCCCGAGGGCGCCCTCCAGTGGGACGACCTGACCGCCGACGACGTCGCCCCGGTCTTCGAACCGGTCCCCTTCGACCACCCGCTCTGGGTGCTCTACTCCTCCGGCACCACCGGCCTGCCCAAGGCCATCGTCCAGAGCCAGGGCGGCATCCTGCTCGAACACCTCAAGCAGGTCGGCCTCCACCTCGACCTCACCCCGCAGGACCGCTTCCTCTGGTACACCTCCACCGGCTGGATGATGTGGAACTTCCTGCTGGCGGGCCTGCTCGTCGGAGCCACGATCGTCACCTACGACGGCAGCCCCGGCCACCCCGACACCGGCGCCCTCTGGTCGGTCGCCGCCCGCACCGGCGCCACCGTCCTCGGCACCTCCGCCGCCTACGTCATCGCCAGCCGCAAGGCCGGCCTCCACCCGGGACGCGACCTCGACCTCTCCGCCGTCCGCTGCCTCGGCACCACCGGCTCCCCGCTCCCGCCCGACGGCTTCCGCTGGATCTACGACGAGGTCAAGGAGGACGTCTGGCTCGCCTCCGTCAGCGGCGGCACCGACGTCTGCTCCTGCTTCGTCGGCGGCGTCCCCACCCTGCCCGTGTACCTCGGCGAGATCCAGGCCCCCTGCCTCGGCGCCGCCGTCGAGTCCTGGGACGTCCAGGGCCGGCCGCACACCGACACCGTCGGCGAACTCGTCGTCACCAAGCCCCTCCCGTCCATGCCCACCGGCTTCTGGAACGACCCCGAGGGCACCCGGTACCACGACAGCTACTTCGACGTGTACCCCGGCATCTGGCGCCACGGCGACTGGATCACCGTCACCTCCCGCGGCACCGTCGTCATCCACGGCCGCTCCGACTCCACCCTCAACCGCCAGGGCGTCCGGATGGGCTCCTCGGACATCTACGAGGTCGTCGAGCGCCTCCCCGAGATCGCCGAGTCCCTCGTCATCGGCCTGGAGGAACCCGACGGCGGCTACTGGATGCCGCTGTTCGTCGTCCTCGCCCCCGGCGCCGAACTCGACGACGACCTCATCGGCCGCATCCGCACCTCGCTGCGCACCGAACTCTCCCCGCGCCACGTCCCCGACGAGGTCATCACCGTCCGGGGCCTGCCGCACACCCTCACCGGCAAGCGCATCGAGGTCCCGGTGAAGCGCATCCTCTCCGGCACCCCGCTGGAGCGGGCCGTCAACCCGGGCTCGGTCGACAACATCGACCACCTGCGCTTCTTCGAGCAGCTGCGCCGCGACCGCCAGTCCTGACGAACGCCGAAGGGGGCGTTCCCACCACGACGGTGGGAAACCCCCCATACTCAGCATCTCTGTACGTAAAAACCCGAGAGGACCTGCTGCGCCGCGGCGCGCGCCTCCTCGGCGCTGTCCGTGGCCCGCGCCGCCTCGGCGGCCCGGCGGCACTGCGCCAGCGTGTACTTGGCGAGCGTCGACCGCACGTAGGGGATCGACGCCGCACCCATCGACAGGCTCGTGACACCCAGACCGGTCAGCACGACGGCCAGCAGCGGGTCGGAGGCGGCCTCGCCGCACACGCCGCAGCTCTTGCCCTCCGCCTGCGCCGCGTCGGCGGCCGAGGCGATCAGGTCGAGCAGCGCCGGCTGCCACGGGTCCTGCAGCCGGGCCAGCGCCCCCACCTGACGGTCGGCGGCGAAGGTGTACTGCGCGAGGTCGTTGGTGCCGAGCGACAGGAACTCGACCTCCTGGAGGATCGCCCGCGCCCGCAGCGCGGCCGACGGGATCTCCACCATCGCGCCGAACTTGGCGTCCAGACCGGCCCGGCGGCACGCCTCGGCGAAGTCCTTGGCGTCCTTGCGGTCGGCCACCATCGGCGCCATGACCTCCAGGTGCACCGGCAGGCCTTCGGCGGCCCTGGCCAGCGCGCGCAGCTGCGTCTGCATGACCTCGGGGTTCTCCAGCAGGGTGCGCAGGCCGCGCACGCCGAGCGCCGGGTTCGGCTCGTCGGCCGGGGTGAGGAAGTCCAGCGGCTTGTCCGCGCCCGCGTCCAGCGCCCGGACGACGACCCGGCCCTCCGGGAACGCCTCCAGCACCTTGCGGTACGCCTCGACCTGCTTCTCCTCGCTCGGCGCCTTCGCCGAGTCGTCGAGGAACAGGAACTCCGTGCGGAACAGGCCGACGCCCTCGGCGCCGTTCTCCAGCGCGGCCGGCACGTCCGCCGGGCCGCCGACGTTGGCCAGCAGCGGCACGCGGTGCCCGTCCGAGGTCCGGCCCGGACCGGAGGAAGCGGCCAGCGCGGCCTTGCGCTCGGCGGCGGCGGCCCGCAGCTCGTCCTGCTTCTCCTGCGACGGCTCCAGCAGGACATCGCCCGAACTGCCGTCCACGGCCACCACGGTGCCCTCGGCGACCTCGGTCGCCCCCGGCAGCGCGACCACGGCCGGCACGCCCATCGCCCGCGCGAGGATGGCGCTGTGGCTGGTCGGCCCGCCCTCCTCGGTCACGAAGCCGAGCACCAGGGTCGGGTCCAGCAGCGCGGTGTCGGCCGGGGCCAGGTCCCGCGCGAACAGCACGTACGGCTCGTCGCTGTCCGGCACGCCCGGCATCGGCACGCCCATCAGCCGGGCGACGATGCGGTTGCGTACGTCGTCCAGGTCGGCGACGCGCCCGGCCAGGTACTCCCCGGCCGACGCGAGCAGCGCGCGGTAGGCGGCGAAGGCGTCGTAGACGCCGCGCTCGGCGCTGCTGCCGACGGCGATCCGCCGCGACACGTCGGCCATCAGCTCCGGGTCCTGGGCCATCAGCGCCTGGGCCTCCAGCACGGCCTGGGCCTCGCCGCCGGCCAGGTTGCCACGGGCGGTCAGGTCCGCGGCCACCGCCTCGACGGCCGCCTGGGCACGGGCCTGCTCGCGCGGGGCGTCCGCGGTCGGGATCTGGGTGGCCGGCGGCTCCAGCACCGCCGTCCCCATGTGTCGCACCTGGCCGATCGCGACCCCGTGGCTCACACCCACGCCGCGCAGCGTCTTCGTCATGTCACCTGTCTCCGCTGAGATGAGCGGCCCCGCCGGGAACCGCTGTGTGGGGGCCGCCCCGTCATCTCGTCCGGGGCGGGTGTGTGGGGAAAGAAAGAGGTCAGCTCCAGCTGAACAGCTGGTCGCCGGCGCGCACTTCGCCGTCCTCGACCACGCCGCCGAGCGAATCGGTGTTGGCTTCCAGCGCCACGATCGGCGAGATCGGCGACTTGCCCGCGGCCTCGACGACGGCCGGGTTCCACTTGATGACGGCCTGCCCGCGGGTCACCGTGTCGCCCTTGTTGACGAGCAGCTCGAAGCCCTCGCCGTTCAGCTGCACGGTGTCGATCCCGAGGTGCGTCAGCACACCGTGCCCGTCCGCGTCCACGACGACGAACGCGTGCGGGTGCATGGAGACGACGACACCATCCACCGGAGCGACCGCCTCGGTCGGCTCGCGCACCGGGTCCACCGCGGTGCCGGGGCCGACCATCGCACCGGAGAACACCGGGTCGGGAACATTGGCGAGCCCGACGACCCGTCCGGTCAGCGGCGACGTCACAGTGGTCATGGTTTGTGCCTCCCAAGTGCGCAGTACAGCGAAGGGCCGCGAGCAGCGGCGCAACGATCAACTGAAGCCTAAATCATGTCAACTTCGGACATCCGCTGACATTCCCGGGCGAAGACTCACGCCCCGCCCGCCCTGCCGGCCGGCGTCTCACCGACCTACTAGTGGTCTAGTCCTCTTGGTCGATGCGCCGCACTCTACAGGCATCTTGGCGAATCGGGACCATTGCTGTATATGCTCGCGAGAGCAACAAATCATGCCGCCGACCGGGTGACCCCCGGCGCGCCCCGATTCGCGTCCCGGCGGACGACCCGCTATGGTTGGTCGAGTCGCCGCAAGTCGGCGGTTAACAGCAGATTTCAGATGCAAAAAGCGCCGGAAACGGCACGGCAAACATCTGGTAAGCTGGAAACACGAAAGAACGAAGCGCCCGGAGGGCCCGCTGGAAGGCGGCTCGAAGGAAGCGTCCGTTCCTTGAGAACTCAACAGCGTGCCA